>NZ_JAYGHC010000018.1:72080-118244 GCF_034932285.1 Cronbergia sp. UHCC 0137 | reverse complement strand
GTTTTAACTGAAATCGGTATTATTCAATTGCGCGAGAAAGATCAACGCTATAAATTTGCGCATATCTATGTATATGGTTTTAAAATGGATCGTCCAGGTGCAGTATAGAAATATTCTGAATACTAACATCGGTTGGGATATCCTGAAATTATTGTTACCAATGCTTTTGAGAAAAAACAACAAAAATTACCAAAAAACCAGAAAGAAAAAGCTATCAACTATATCTAATTAATTGTGATATGAGTTTTTTATTAGTGCGATCGCTCATCTTATAGGGTAAGATATTTATCTTCTAACGTCGATATTCATCACCACAATCACCAATTACCTGATATAAGTCTCTGGAATGAACAGATACATCATTGATCATTTTTAAATCTTGTTCAGTTAAGGCAAAACTAAAGACTTTCGCATTATCTTCAATATGTTCAGATAAACCAAGTCTTGCACCAACAATTACACCACCCACAGATGGTTGATCTAAGATATAACGCACAGCAACATTAGCAATACTAACTTCGTATTTATCAGCAATTTGTTTTAAGGTAGAAAGCAGTTCTTGAAAAAGTCGCCAACTTCCCCAATTATCAATCATAGTTTTGTATTTTCTCAAACTCGCAGTATTTAAATCAAAATTTCTTGGTTCTGGTTTCTGCAAATATTTTTCTGATAGCAAACCACCACAAACAGTACCATAAGTAAACAATTTTATATCATGTTGTTGACAGTAATTAATCATCTTTACTTCTGGTCTTTTATCAACAAGAGAAAATTGCACTTGATTAGAAATAATTTTAATTCCAGCTTCAGTGATAATTTGCAAATGTTCCGTATCAAAATTAGTTAAAGCCAAATGCTTAATTTTACCCTCAGTTTGCAACTCTGCCATATATTTGAGCGCATCTAAGTAATTACTATCTTTGTATTCCCACCAATGGAATTGCATTAGATCTAATGCTTCTACATTCATGCGTCTAAGGGATATATCAATATTTTCTTCAACGAGTTTTTTCGTCATTTTACCAGGACGAGGAACCCATTTTGTAAAAGCCTGAATATTAGCTAAAGCTTCTTCTCCACGAGTAGCAACTAATTGACGACGAAATTCACCAATTAGATCTTCAGCAGGTCCATAATGATCTGCTAAATCCCAAGTTGTAAAACCAGCATCTACATATTTAAACATAGACTGAATTGCTGCTTGGGGGTTAATTCTTCCATGTCCACCAGATACCTGCCACATTCCATTTAAAATTCGGCAAATCTTTAAATCAGGTGTTAATTGAAAATAGCTTTCTGCGGGTAATATCATTTTCTTCAAGTTTAAAATTACAAAAAAAGGGAACAGGGAACAGGGAACAGGGAACAGGGAACAGGGAACAGGGAACAGGGAACAGGGAACAGATAAGAAACTAAAGTTTCAGAGTTTAAAGTTTAGTCAAAAAAAGATGTTTTTAAAAGATGACAAGCAGCGAAAAAAAACAATACCATTTCAATCTCATGTTTTTAAAGATGAGTTTTTTCATCTGAATATGACTTATGCACTGTACAAAATGCAGATGTATAAACGAAATTGCCTAATTTCATGCTTTGGGAATCTTACATTAGTGCGGTGCGTCAGATAGAAAAAGTCTGTTAGATGCTGAATTATCGGGTCTGACGCACCCTACAAGAGATAAATTCTGTTAATAATTAACTCCTAATTACTATTTTTTATCGCCAATCTTTTTCTGCTTGTTCGAGAACGTAAGCAGCAACATTTTCAATTTCCTGGATACTCAATTTGTCTTTATAAGCCGACATATTGTTTTTACCATTATTGACAATGGCTGTAATAGCTTCTAGAGAATCCATTCCATATCTTTTGAGGGCATTTTTTTTGAGATTTTTACCTCTTCTGATAATATTACTACCATTGATATGACAACCTGCACAATTCTCATTAAAAACTTTTGCACCAATAGTTATATCTACAGCATGAGCGGATAAATTAAAAGTGCTTGTCCAAAATAAAAGCGTGACTAATATCAATGTTAATAGTCGTTTCACCCTGTTTCCCCTAATTGTTTTCTAACTTTTGCTCAAACGTTTTATAGTGATTCAAAGTCTGATGTGAATCCGTCAAATTTTTCACAATCTTCTTGAAATGCTTCTGCTTCACTCACATCCTCAATTTTGTAGGACATAATGCGAGTTCCATCTGGCATTTTTTTAGAACCGATTAACTCTCCTTGATATTTAACAGCGATTTCTTTAAATTCAACGCCATAACGCTTCCATGCGTCCTCAGAACAGGTGATATTGACACGCCACATAGTTAATTCACAATTTTTTACACCAATTATACATCATCTCACAATTTGGTACAACCTACAAGATTCAGATTAAGATCCCTGATTTCTTAGAGAAGTTGGGGATCTGATTATTTTGATTATTTATATCTCAAGGAAGTTGCTAGAAATTAAATAATGCGTTATGTTGTTGATATAAGTGTTGATTAGCTAAATCGCCAGGATTAAAAATGACTAACAATAATATCAAAACAAAAATCCAAGCAGATTTACAACAAGCGAAATCTACCGGACAGTTAAGAACGGAAAATATTCGTGAAATCGTTAAAAATGCGGTTTCTCAGGTAAGTGCGGAATTTAAAGAGGGTTCAAGTGAATTGCGTAACTTGGTGAAAGATGCAGTTTCAGCAGTGATTGAAAATTTACAAGAAAAAGGCAGCGAAATCAAAGAAGAAGTTACTGCTTCTATTGAAGGTGCAATGGAAGGGGTTAATAGTAAAAGACACGAGGCTATTACTAAAACTCAAACTGAATTGAAGCAGTTACAAGCTAAATTAGATCATGAAGAAGAAAAACTTCAGCAAGAAGTTGATGGGATGTTAGCAGAAATTGAAGATACTGGCAAAGAAAAATCTGCTGATATAAAGAATACTATTGCTTCAGCAGTTGAGACTATTAAAAATAGTGAAGAAGCTAGTTTGTTGAAGAAACGTTACGCCCAATTGCAAGCACAGTTAGCTATTATTAAAGCTAATATGGCTGCACGTTACGGTGGACGTTCTCATGATGTGAAAAGTTATTTAGACGATGCAAAAGGTTGGTATGATCAAGCTCGTCCAAAGGCGGAATCTGTAGCTACACAAATAGAACAAACCCACTCAAATTTAGAAGATAAACTAGGAGAAGCAGGTACAGCGATCGCTAAAAAAGAAAGTCAGTTAAAACAGGTGTTAAGGGAAGCATTATTAGCTGCGGCTGATTTATTCAAAGATAAAGAATCAACTGATCAAGAAACTCGGATTAAATAACGAGAAAAATTGAATTAGTAAAAACCTCCTTGTCGATTAATTCCTTCTTCATGTTTAGCGATTACCCAAACTGCGTGAATACTACCAGGAAGCCAACCTAGAAGAGTCAGCAAAATATTAATTCCTAAAGCTGGACTGACTCCAACTGTCATAAAAACTCCCACGGGAGGTAAGAATATACCAAGAAGAAAACGCAATATTTTCATGATATTATGAGTTATTAGACTAAGTTTTTCAACTTCTTTAACTCATCTTGTCTGATCAATGACTGTTTCCTAATCCACCCAGAGAACCATTTCTTAATTAAAAAAATCCCTCTCAAGAAATATCTTGTTAATGTTCATACCAACGAAAGAGTAAATAAGGTTGTAATTTTTGATAAATTTCTGTTAGAAAAATCAACAATTATCAACCATGATTAACAATCCAGTAGGTGGAATTATTCCCCCACAACCACCAATAGAACCAGAATCTGATGTGTATGCAGTTAAGTCGCGTTTGGAGTGGGGTGAACCAGCGTTTACAATTTTAGACGTGCGCGATCGCTCTACTTACAATGATGGGCATATAATGGGTGCAATGCCTATGCCTATGGAAGAATTAACAGATCGAGCAGTGACATCTTTAGAAAAAGAACGGGATATTTACATCTACGGTAGAAACGAAGAACAAACTGCTCAAGCTGCTCAAATATTGCGTTCTGTCGGCTTTTATCACGTTTGTGAACTCAAAGGTGGTTTAGCTGCATGGAAAGCCATTGGTGGACCAACAGAAGGCATTATTGAATCAAAAAGTCCCGCAGGTGCAGATGATTATAATATTGTATCAAGGATGCAAAATCATCTACAAAACCAACCTAAATAGGGGTTGCTAAAAAAGTCTGTTCGTTAGGGCTAGGAGTCAGGAGTCAGGAGTCAGCACTTCCGCTACGCTCAGTGACCGGAGGAAGAATTAGAAGAAGAGAAGAATAGTCTTGAATCTGGTCAAGTGATAGGTAAATGAACAGTTTCAACCCTTATTCCTTGCACCTGACTCACCTTTTCAACCTTCAAATTGTTGATATATCTCAGTTTTAGGTTTATTAAGCAAGTCCTAAATAAAATTAGTTTAATTTAATGTTCAAATAAATCTTTGAACTGCAACAAATCCAAAGAAACAATTGTCGGTAAAACTTGAAAGCATTCTTGAGCAAGTTCCCAACGTTGCTCTCGTTCTAACATTTGTTGCAGCTTTTGTTGAACAGCTATTAAATAACGTACATCATTAGCTGCATAATTCAATTGGTTATCAGATAAATTAGCCGGATTACCCCAATCAGAACTTTGGGAACTTTTATCTAATTCCACCTTTTCTAATTCCTGTACTACCTCTTTTAGTCCATGACGATTGGTGTAAGTACGGGCTAACTTACTGGCAATTTTAGTACAAAAAACTGGTTGAACTTGAATATCCAGATAATAGCGCAAAGTAGCAAGATCAAAGCGAGCAAAATGAAACACCTTTAAAATTTGGGGTGCTTCCAGGAGTTGTTTTAAATTGGGAGATTGGTTTTGTCCTTGAGCAATGCGAATAACTGTAACTTGTCCTTGGGGGTTGCAAAGTTGGACAAGACACAAACGATCGCGCTGGGGTAACAAACCCATAGTTTCCGTATCGACAGCGATCGCCTCCGCAGTCAAATAGTCATTAAGATCACCATCACTTAGATCGCGATCGCTCACCTGAAAATCTTGTAATGTCATAAAATTGCTCAAAAATAAATAATTTAGTGTCTGTTGAAGCACATAAATCTATCAGACACTAGATTATCATCTTGTAAAAAAATCACAAACAAAATCTATTTAGTTTTCAAGAATATTTGTGTCAAATAAACTTCCCCTTTCCTATTAGTTGCCACACCGATCCCCGTCAAGTTATAATGACCTTGAATATTTTTCAGATGTACAGGACTATTAAGCCAACCAATAATCGCTTCATTTGCCGGATTAGTATATCCTATATTAAAAGCCAGATTTTCTGACGCACTGTTATAAGTCAAAGGAATAGCCTTAACACGCTGCTCAAAACCCTGATGACTAAAAGGAACTTTCCCCTTAGCCATATTTTGGCTATGTATTCTAGCTTGACGGGTGATATTTGGATTTAAAGTTAACTTTTGTAACCCTTGATTAACCCGATATTGATTAACTTTTTCAAAAACAGATTTTTCTAAAGTAGAAGTTTGAAAAGTAGGATTTGAAGTTGCTGCTTGACTGAAAGAGTTTAATGACTGCTGATTTTGAGGACTTTTTTGTGTATAACTATTACCTGGCTTAGGAGCAGTCACAAATCCACTAGCAAGGACAACCATACTTAAAGCAATGCCAAAAGCAGTTTGTCGTAACATAGAAAATTAAGTAAAGTAGTGAGTCATAACATATATACTCTTTCTTCAGATTCCAAAATCCTTAACAGGATACAATTTAGTATTTTTAACACTCCTCATCATTAAAGCAGTATTGCACGGATTTAGATATTACTTCCTTTGTGCCTACGGCAGGATCGCTAAAAGCAATTGCCTCTTTGCGTGAAATTCCTCAATATCACATTTTTAATCAAAAATAACAGCCAAAACCAGTATCTCCTGATAGATGTCAAAATTCCGACTTAATATTTCGCAACATTAACTCATCAAGAGCCTGTTGAGGAGTAACTTCACCCCCAAGCAGCTTATAAACCTGCTCAGTAATGGGAATAGAAATATTTTGACGTTGTGCTACCTGCATCAAAACCCGACAGGTATTAACCCCTTCCGCAGTTCCCGTTAAATTGTCCAAAACCTCAGTCAGCGTCTTACCAGCAGCTAATTGATAGCCAACTTGATAATTGCGACTTAAAGGACTATTGCAAGTTGCTAATAAATCACCCAACCCCGATAAACCATAAAAAGTTTCGGTTTTTGCACCCCAAAGATGACCAATGCGAACCATTTCTGTTAAACCACGGGTGACAAGAGCCGCTTTAGCATTAGTTCCCAAGTGTAAACCATCACATACACCAGCAGCGATCGCCATCACATTTTTCAGCGTTCCCCCCAACTCCACACCCACAGGGTCAGGATTAGTATAAACGCGAAACCGAGTAGAAGAAAACACCAATTGCACCCTTTCCGCAGCAGAAGTATTCTTACTAGCTACCACCGTAGCCGCAGGTAAAGACCTTTGAATTTCCTGGGATAAATTGGGACCAGACAGCACCACCACAGGATAATCAGGAAAGAAACTCTGCCAAACTTGGGAAGGAGTGGAGGTAGTTTGCGGATCTAAACCTTTGGTTGCGGTGACAAAAATTGCCATTGGAGACAAAGGGACACCCTGAACTTGAGCAGCAACATCACTGACACCCTTCATCGAGATAGCAGAAACGATAATTTCCGCATCTTCTAACACCTGCGCTAAAGTCAGCGAACCGTGACGCGACCATAGACGCACCTGATAACCATTTACCTTCGCCAAATTTGCCAGAGTTGCACCCCAAGCACCAGCACCCAGAATTGCGACAGATTTTAGATTCGTCATACTAAATGCGGGGATTAAGTTCCATTAATTCCCTTACTTGTTCTGCATGATAAGAGCTTCTAGTTAGAGGTGAAGAAACGATTTGTAAAAATCCTAATTCTTCTCCCCAAAGTTTCCAAGCAGCAAATTGGTCTGGAGAGATAAATTCCATTACCTGTAAATGTTTTTGACTGGGTTGGAGATATTGCCCAATGGTTAAAATATCACAATCCACAGCGCGTAAGTCTGCCATCACTTGGCGAATTTCTGCATCCGTTTCGCCCAAACCGACCATAATCCCCGATTTAGTGTATGTTTTTGGGGCAATTTGACGAGAGCGTTGCAATAATTCCAGCGATCGCTCATAATTACCTTGGGGGCGTACCCGACGATACAACCGAGGAACAGTTTCCGTATTGTGGTTTAAAACCTCCGGTGCAGCTTGGAGAAGTAATTCTAATGCGTTCCAATTACCGCATAAATCAGGAATTAGCACCTCAATAGTTGTATTTGGTGAGACTGCACGAACCTCGTTAATACACTGAACAAACTGAGAAGCACCACCATCTGGTAAATCATCTCGATTGACAGAAGTAATCACCACATGATTAAGTCGTAAGCGACGCACAGCTTCAGCCAGTCGTGTCGGTTCTGTAGGATCTAAAGGCTGAGGTTTTTTCTCAAAATCAATATCACAATAAGGACAAGCCCTAGTACAAGCCGGACCCATAATTAAAAACGTCGCAGTCCCGACACTGAAGCACTCACCAATATTGGGACAGGAGGCTTCCTCGCAAACCGTATTGAGGGCTAAATCCCGCAAAATTTCTTTAACGTTGCCAACCCGTTCCCATTGAGGCGCTTTTATCCGCAACCAGTCTGGTTTTACAGTCACAGTCTACTTTTACCACTCAAATTATATAAATTTAATATTAGCAAGCAAAGATGGATTTTGTAATTTAGTATTTTTTATGATATTCTAGTTATACATTGCCATTTTTAGGCCGGGATGTGGCGCAGCTTGGTAGCGCACTTCGTTCGGGACGAAGGGGCCGCTGGTTCGAATCCAGTCATCCCGATTTTGTTGTACTTTACATTTACCCATTGCCAATCACTGTAAGATGTTAAAGTGCTTTATATGAGGATATCTGCCTGACCAGAAGGCGTGCCATAAGCGATTACAGAGGTATATAGGGAATTTTTCAGAAAAATATTAGCCGCAATGGTTCTTTCTACAATAGAATGAAGTTAAGTCCCCGGAATCATATATTATATCAATGTAGATTTGGAGAAAATAGCTGTTTATTTCAGGACTTAGTTTAGACTAAATTGTGACTACAATAACTAACTGACTCATGATAACCAGTGAAGCTGTGACACAATTGACTCACTTAATTGCGGAAAAAAATTTCAGTATGAAACTTCCAGAATGCGAAAGAGTAATTTATGAGTACAACCCCTTAATAGAGGTTATTGCTCAACTTAAATTTCCAACTATTCTGAGAATTCCTAATCAAGAACCCGTGGATTTTCAGGACAATGTCAGGTTTGAATATCCTATTTTTGAAACTTCTCGAAACTTACAAATTCCCGCAGAAATATCAAATCTTTTAACTCAATTTAACTCTAATTTACCTAGTGATGTTACTTATTACTTCAAATCAGATGATTTAAAATGGCAGTTATCTTTCAATAAAGATTCCATAACATTTGCTACAACTCAATATGAAAGATATGAAAACTTTATAGAAAGATTTAAAAGTGTAGTAGAGGTTTTTGAGAGTATATACAATCCTTCTTTTTACTCACGAGTAGGATTGAGATATCGTGATTTAATCATCCGTTCAAAACTGAATATTACAGATAAAAAATGGCAGGAATTAATACCTGAGCATATTGCTTCAGAACTACATACTTTTGAAATAGCAGATTCAATTCAAAATTTTATAAAAAATTTGCAAATAAAGACTGAACTTGGCCAAGTCAATTTTAATCATGGTCTTGTTACAGTTAGAGACACAGAGCAAAGTATAGATGAAACCGCTTACTTATTAGATTCTGATTTTTTTACTGAAGATAAAATTCAAAGAGGTGATGATGTTTGGAAAATACTTAACAAATCAAACCGTACAGCAAGAAACCTCTTTCGCTGGAGTATTACTGAAGAGTTACACAGAGCAATGCAACCTAAATCTATATAATCGTATGCAAATAATAACCAGGGGAACTAATACCAAAAATATAATAGGGCAAAGGTATGAAGTCATATCTACTTCTAGCCAAACACCTTATGGAAAAACCTTAAAATACGGAAGTTCCTCTTTAGAAATTCAGGTTTCAATTACATCAACTCCAAATGCTGAATGGTCAGGTCACTTGAATCAGAATATAATTCCTCTTTTAAAGTGTTTAACACTATTAAATACATTTTTTTATAATTCTCCAGAGGCTTTGCAGGAAGCATCTGAAGCACTAGAAAAAGTTTCTGATTATTATCAGGACTATGTACCTGATATCAAACAAAGTACCTTGCCTCAAGCATTAAAAGTTATTCAAGGCAGGATATTATCTAGCAAGATTAGACCTCCCCTAGACATAGACTTAGATTAGTAATAGATATGACCGAAAAAAATATTTACAGAGGCTCTAATACAAAGGAGGCTCTTAGACAAGGAGAAATATTGACTGGTGTTATACAAATTAATCCTGTTCTAGATAAATCTTCTCTAAGTATTGAAGATACAGAATTTACAGTTATTCAACATCCATACGCAATTATTATTAGTCAAGATTGTGATTTAGATTGGGATTATAAAGCTAGGCAAAGTCATGATAAGCCGAATAAGCTTTTGAATTCTGTGCTTTTTTGTGAAATGTATAAAGCCGAAGAAATCCGTTATGACAAAATTAACCATCAAATGAACACAGATAAATGGAGTTTGGTTAAAACAAATTGTAATAAGCAATATCATTTTTTCGAAAAAATACTTAAAGAATGTGACTCCTTAGCAGAAGGATTACCAGAATTAATAGTAGACTTTAAGAAAATTTTTTCAATAGAAGCAGAATTTTTATACAATCAAATAAATATTGATAAAGTTCAACGACGTACTGTACTTGTTAGTCCATATTTGGAAGATGTAGCTCAACGGTATTATAGCTATCAAGGACGTGTAGCACTGCCAGCACCGCATGAAAGTGAAAAATCAATTTGAAATCACAAAAGTAAATATGAAATACTAGATAATCTTTTGCTGGTTTTGCATCTCTCCCAAACGGCATAAAACATCTACATCAAGTTTTGGAAAATATCTTTTTATCTAATTAGCACTTTATTTCAAGCTGTCACTCCGGTTTCTAACGGTGTTCCTTTAGTTCTTTTGTCAAAGTCTAAAATTTTATCCCTTTTAGCTTGTAGCTCAGAAATCACTTCTCCAATAGCCCCTATTTGTTGTATGACAAGTTGACCTTTGTTTTTGCCAGATGCTTCTAAAACTTTTAAGCCAAAATCTTCCCAATTTTCGATTAAGTACAATTGCTCACCTATAAATACTAGATTGCACTTAAATAGTGACGGTTCATAGCCTCGTTTATCGAGGAAATCAATTATTTTTCTGATTTCTTGCAAGGAAAGTTTTTCTCTGAGTCTTTCTATAATTTTGATTTGCAGTATTTGCGCCCAAGTATAAACAACTTGTGGCCTTTTGGGATTGCCAAATTTTTGTGGTACGACTATATCTGTTTGGTCAAGATAGCTTAATTTTCCTGACTTGACCTCGGTTATTCTCAGTACCTCCTGTCTTGTAAATCCGGTTACCATGACTTCCTTTTTGACTATTTGGTTAAGAAATTACTGTCTATATTCAATCAAGTTTATGATTTCCCTGAATTTTACAACAATTGTTTGAAAAAAAATCAAAATTTAGTGTTTTTTAGAACGAAGCCAGGTATAATAGAGGAGCATGGTGATGTTTTGCCGACTCTCTCATGCTCCAATTAACTCACAAGGAGTTTTATTATGGCTAAAACGAATGATGGAAAGAAAATAGTTCCCGTGAAACCTCATGTAAGAACTACTTCAGACGGTGAAACTATTCAGGTTCGCCGCCATCGCCGCTCTACACCTAACAAGTAGTTAGGTTTTGCCCTCTTTTTTAAGGGGGCTTTCGCTTATTGTACCCTATTCCGCCTTCACTTGATGTTTTCCTCAAATCGGCTTTTGATGTTCTACCATCTCCCCAAAAGACGTAAAACACCGATGACACCAACCATCAACGCCGGAACTTTAAACCTAGCCCCACAATTAGGACACTCAGACAACAAACTTAAACGAGGATGCTGACACCCCTGAGTTACCTTAAACTGCCACTCAATCTTGTGACAATGTGACTCCACATAACAAGCAGCACATAACCGAATCGGCTCAAGATTCATCCCTACCCCAGCAGGTGGTAACATCTGCTCTAACCTATCAGCATCAACCCCTACCACCTTAGCCACAGCCTCCAATTGTTGCCGAGAAGGAGGGGGATTAAAACGAAACTTTTCCCAACGGGCGATCGCACCCCCAACCCCAGCAGCCTTACCTAAACCAGTAATTGTTAAATCATTTGCCCGTCGAAACCGCCCCAAAAAATGACTCAGACTTTCTCCCGGATATGGTTCTATCTGAAACAACCAAGGATTAATTTCCCCAACTTCCATTACTTATACTCCGCCGTTACTTCCTTCAGAGTTTCCAAATCAATCTTTGATAATCCCTTCTTTAAAGCCCGAATAGCCGACTCCCTGAGAATCATATCTAGCAACCCAATATAACCCCCAGTAGCCTCACCCAAAGTCTTCAACATTGCCTTACTGGAAAGATTAGAAGCAACAGGCAGTTTTAAAACTTGTTTTTCCCAAATCTCCACAGTACGCTTAAAATCTTCCCCAGAAAACTTACCAAACCAATGACAGGCACGAAAACGGTTATAAACTTGCTTATCTCGCTTGATTACAGCGTCTAATTGGTCAGTACCCACCAAAATCACCGCAATTTCCAATTTATCAAAAATATCCCGCACCTCAGCAAAAGTCTTGGGCTTAAAACGATCAGCCTCATCAATAATCAGCATTTCCACCCCACAACCTTTGAGAACCCGCAGCATTCTATCTCTAATCTCTGCTACCGTTCCCTTGGTCATTTGATATTTCAAATGCTCAATAATTGCTGCAAATAACTCCTTAGCACTACATTCTTGAGGTATTTGGATATAAGCAACAGGCACAGTTGGCGGTTTTCCTGCTTCTTGTTTAGGTTTATGCCTGAGTCTGTAGGCATCACAACCCATTGTTTTACCCGTTCTTGACTCTCCAATCGCAACACCACGCTTTCCCCAGCGTAACCAGCCAGGTTTTCTCCCCGATATGTGAGATTTTCAAATTGCAGATATCCACCCCTGTAAATTGAGCGTCGAGTTTGCTTCATCAAACAACTACGCAAATCTTCTTCTGAGATTAAATTGGGGGCAACAATTAACCCTGCTTCCCACCTTTGATAACGGGTTTGATCTCCCAAACGAGCATCAATACTATAGCGTACTAGCAACCGTTCTAATTCTCGTAAAGTTAGACAGGCTTCTTTCTCCGCTTCCTCTGGACGTTCCTGCACATTTGAGCCTGTGTATCCTGGTAAAGCAGAAAATAAATCAGTATTTAAAGTACCAAAAGGACGCTCGACAATACCGCCTTCACTGAGGCGATCGCTTAAATGGCAAGCAAATCCCAATTGCACACCAATTTGCTGCAAATGGTTGGAACGAAAATCTTTACCCCCATCAGTATAACAATGTTCTGGTTTGCCGTAAGTTCCCCATTCTTCATAAAGCTCATATTCTTGTCCATATTGCTTTGGCAAGATTGCATGGCGCAAAGCTAAAGCCACTACCTGAGAACTTGGAGCATCGTCACCAAGATTAATACCTACAATGCAGCGAGAATAGCTAATAAATTGATAATTATCTGGTTTTTGACACTTATTTTGTTAAGTATAGATTCAGAGGATGCTCACAAATTAGATAAATAAAAACCTGCTCTAATCCTTACTGTAGAATGTTTTAAGATATTTTTGACAATATTTTGTTAAATTGTCAAATAATTAGTTAATGTACACTATCAGTTGAATTGAAACTCAATATTCTCTCCGCGCCTCTGCGCCTCTGCGTGCAAAAAAACAGCCACCTCCATAAAGGAAGCAGCCGTTTTCAAATTAGTGGATTATAGAGAATTAGTAGTCGTAATCTCCGCCACCCATACCAGCACCAGCAGCAGGAGCGCCATCTTTAGGTTCGGGCTTGTCAACTACGATACATTCGGTTGTCAACACCATTCCGGCGATAGAAGCCGCATTTTGCAGCGCGGAACGGGTTACTTTTGCAGGATCAACAATTCCAGCAGCCAACATATCAACAAATTCGTTGGTAGCAGCGTTGAAACCTACGTTAAATTCCTTCTCTTTCACACGTTCAGCAATGACAGCACCATTCTGACCGGCGTTTTCTGCAATTCTCTTTAGAGGTGCAGGTAAAGCGCGAGAGACAATCAACGCACCAGTCAACTCTTCATCTTTCAAGTTAGCCTTAGCCCACTCTTCCAATTGAGGAGCGAGGTGAGCTAGAGTTGTACCACCACCGGGAACGATACCTTCTTCTACAGCAGCTTTGGTAGCGTTGATAGCATCTTCCAAACGCAGTTTCTTGTCCTTCATTTCAGTTTCGGTAGCTGCACCAACTTTAACAACAGCTACACCACCGGACAATTTAGCCAAACGCTCTTGTAGTTTTTCTTTGTCGTAGGAAGATTCGGTTTCTTCCATTTGACGACGGATTTGTTCACAACGAGCCTTAACTGGAGCTTCGTTACCTTCAGCTACAATTGTGGTGCTATCTTTGGTGATGGTGATGCGACGAGCTTTACCCAGACTATCTAGCTTGGTGGTATCTAGCTTCAAACCAGCATCTTCGGTGATCAATTGACCACCAGTTAAGACGGCGATATCTTCTAGCATAGCCTTACGGCGATCGCCAAAACCAGGAGCCTTAACAGCCGCAACGTTGAGTACACCGCGTAAACGGTTAACTACCAAGGTAGCTAAAGCTTCTTTTTCGATATCTTCGGCGATAATCACCAAAGGACGACCAGAACGAGCTACTTGCTCAAGTACAGGTACTAAGTCTTGGACTAAAGCAATTTTCTTGTCTGTCAACAGGATGTAAGGCTCATCGAAAACTGTTTCCATCCGCTCTGCATCAGTAGCGAAGTAGGGAGAGATGTAGCCTTTATCAAAGCGCATCCCTTCGGTGATTTCGAGTTCGGTGGTCATAGATTTCCCTTCTTCTAGGGAAATTACGCCTTCTTTACCGACTTTATCCATAGCTTGAGCAATCATACTGCCGACTTCTTCGTCGTTACCAGCAGAGATTGCAGCTACTTGTGCGATCGCTTTAGAATCTTCTACAGGGCGAGCGTGTTCAGCAATTCTTTCGACTAAAAATGCAGATGCTTTGTCAATACCGCGCTTGAGCAAAATCGCATTAGCACCAGCCGCAACGTTCCGCAAGCCTTCTTTAACGATCGCATGAGCCAAAACGGTAGCGGTGGTTGTTCCGTCGCCGGCAGCATCGTTAGTCTTAGAAGCAGCTTGACGAATCAAAGCCACCCCAGTATTCTCAATATGATCTTCTAATTCGATTTCTTTAGCAATGGTAACACCATCATTAACGATTTGTGGTGCGCCAAATTTCTTTTCTAAAACTACGTTACGGCCTTTAGGACCAAGGGTAACAGCTACAGCCTCAGCCAAGATGTCAATACCACGCTCTAGAGCGCGACGGGCGTTTTCGTTGTAAATAATGCGCTTTGCCATAGTTTTCTAATTCCCAAAATTAAGTCAAATTTGTCTGGAATTGGTCATGGGTAATCGGGAAAATTTACTTTTAGTCCCCAATACCCCTCATCACCGATTTAGATTACGACTGCTAGAATATCTTTCTCAGAAAGCAGTACATATTCATCAGTTCCTAGCTTGATGTCAGTGCCGGCGTACTTGGAGTACAACACCTTTTCACCGACCTTGATGTCCAACTCTTGACGAGTACCGTCTTCGTTCCGCTTACCAGGTCCAAGGGCGACAACTTCACCTACTTGGGGTTTTTCTTGGGCATTGTCGGGTAAATACAAACCACCTGCGGTCTTTTCTTCAGGGGCGCTGACTTTAACGAAAACGCGATCGCCCAAGGGTTTAACTGTAGAAACGCTTAAAGATATTGCTGCCATAATTATTTTTCTCGCTTGGTTAGCACTCTCGACTCCTGAGTGCTAATCTACCGAAAAACAGCATCTAATGGCAACAAGTCCTGGTGTACGGGTTTCCGAACTGAGTGGACGCATCCACTTACGAGTACAAATACCTAATTGTTGTAATTGTCGGGTTCTGTTCCGTAAGTAATGAATATTTTTATATGGACAACTTTAATTTGCAAAGTGGGGAAATTGTTATAGAACTGTAATCAGGAAGCCGCTCAATGAGTAACAACACAGTGATTCTCCAACAACCATCCCATCCAGACAACTCCTAAATTTCCGGCCAGCCAAATTTTCAGTCATACTGTGGAAACTCTAGGACTGGCAACCATTCAACGACACATTTTCATTAGTTCTGAACAAACAGTTGCTCATTACTGCTCAAAATAAGCTAGTCTGGAGTTCTGGGAATACTTGACAAAGCGACTGAGAAGGTTTAACTTCCACCAGTCATCAGGCAGTAATCTCAATTGCATCCTCAGAATTTAGGCCAAGTGCTTGCGTGTTTGTTGTTCTGGTCTGATAATAGTAGTCTACCCAGATGGTGTTTGGTATCGCCTAACAAACCCGGAAGTCATTGAGCGGATCATCTAAGAACACTTAATTAATCGGCAATAAGGTGGTAAAAGCATAAGCCTTTTAACCCTCCTTCCCTTGCCAACAACTTCCCCGGTTGATTGTAAGTGAACCTCTAATGGAGGGATAACATCTGAAGGATATGATATGGCAGCAGTAAGTGAATGAAAGCGCGGGTTAATTTTGAGCTAGGGTGATCGGTCGACAATACGGAAATTGTCAACTAAAAAGATTATGATATGATCAGAGCTTTTTAACCCGTGCTATTCAAATCAACCTATAATAGCGGATTATAATACTACTGCTCTGCGTATCCTTACTAGACTTTTGCCATCGAGCTACTAGTCTCTTGAAAGTGTTATTCACTTTTTAGACCGCAAGGCAGCAAAGGCAAGTTAAGTGGGAAAAAGACAACATCTCAATCATCCACCAAAAGGGATAACCAATCAAGACCTTGATGGATTGGAGCGCAACAAGTGCCACTGCTATGAAAGATTCCAGCATGAAAGATCACAAACGACTTCTATTAATTGATGATGACCCTAACCTCATTTTGTTGGTGAAGGATTACTTGGAATTCCGGGGTTATGAAGTCATCACTGCCGAAAATGGACGAGAAGCTCTGGAGATTTTAGAACATGATGTTCCAGACATGATCATCTGTGACGTAATGATGCCAGAAATGGACGGATATACGTTTGTAGAACAAGTCCGGCAAAGTGAACGCACTAGCTGGATTCCTGTTCTCTTCCTCTCAGCCAAGGGACAAAGTGCAGACCGAGTTAAAGGTCTCAACAAAGGTGCTGACGTGTATATGGTCAAACCCTTTGAACCAGAAGAACTCGTAGCCCAAGTCGAATCCTCACTCAAACAAACCGTCCGTTGGAAGGAACACCAAACCAAGGGAGGGGAAAATGGTTCTCGGATTCAAGTTCCTTTTGATGTTCAGTTAACCCCAACGGAACTAAAGGTAGTTCAGTTTGTCGCTAGGGGTTTAGCTAACCGGGAAATCGCTGAAGAATTAAATGTTAGTCAGCGTACAGTTGAAAGCCATGTGTCCAATATGTTGGGCAAAACCAATCTCCATAACCGTACCGAACTAGCACGGTGGGCGATTGAAAATCAAATGGCTTAGATTCTCAGGTCAGGCGATAGGCAGCTTTTTTGTCATGGCGATCGCTACTGATGTATAACTTTTTTGTGGGGATTACTTTGTTTATCCTTTTCTTACAAAAAAACTGCGTCAATAGATAAAATCCTGATGACAGCTTGAAAAAAGTTCCATAAAAGCTGGAGGATAATATTCTATATATCTTATCCTTCAGCTTCTCTTCTAACCTCAGAAAGACTACGCGAATAACTTTGGTTCTTCTAAATACTACCTATCTTCTTAATAGTTGGGTTGATAATAAATTACTATTTAGGGTTTGATGAAAAGGTCTTTTCCTTAGAGTCAGGAGTCAGGAGTCAGGAGTCAGGAGTCAGCACTTCGGCTTACTATAGCTAACGCCACGCTTCGCGGTAAGCGTCAGCTATGCCGTTAGGCTTTATGACTTCGCTCAGTGACCAGAAGAAGAATTAGAAGAAGAGAAGAACAATGTTAAATCTGGTCAAGTGATAGGTAAATGAAATTGAGTATATTAGGAGGCAAGATGCCTGCACTACAAGAAATTTTGGGATATTTTTTTATTTGGAAGTCTCTTAACGAATTTTTATTGCTGTACCTGTTGCGGTAATTAGTAATAAAACTCCAGATTGATCAACGTTGATTGTACCTGTGTCAATTTCAATTCCAATCACAGCATCCGCGCCTAAAACTCGCGCTCTTTTTTCTAGTTCTTCTAAGGCTTTTTGTTGTCCTTGCTCAAATAGACGCTCGTAGCTACCTGTTCTTCCGCCGACAATATCTCGAATACCTGCTAAAAAATCTCGTAGGAAGTTACTACCATAGACGACTTCAGCGGTTACTATACCTAAGTATGATTGAATTACTGCACCCTGAATTACATCAGTTGTTGTTAAAAGCATATAAGTAATTAAAAAGTTAAAGTTATATCAGTGAACAGTTAGGTTAAAAAGTTATTGGCTTTCTGGGGGGAACATTTTGGGAGCTAGTTTAGTCATGGGTCGTAAAGGTGAAAGAAGTTTATTTTTTCGTTAGTTTGGTGTATTTGTTTAAATATTATATCTAAATTCTGCATTTTTGTCTATTTTAAAATATTAATAACTGATTGATTTTTTTCACTAAAGGGAATAAATACAGTTTGCAAAAGCCGAGATTTTTGCTTTAATGTACAAGAAAAATATCAGAAAAGTTCAGCCAATTTACTATGTACAAACATACATCATTAATAGTCACTTTTCTATTATTAGGTAGTTTGGTTACTACCACGCCTGTAGTTGCTAAAACTGAGGTAATAGTAGCACAGGCGAGAAATGCAGAGTTAAAAGAAATGTTAGAAGAGGGACGGAGGCTAGTGGATGGGGGAGATTATAATGGAGCGATCGCTATCTATCAACGAGCAGCCAGTATTGATCCCAAAAACGCTAAAATCCACTCTGGAATTGGCTATTTATATGCTCAACAGGGGAATTTTCCCTTAGCCTTAACTGCTTACCACAGAGCGATCGCCCTCAATCCTAACAATAGTGATTTTTACTATGCTGTTGCCTATATTAGAGGTAATATGGGTGATATGAAGGGAGCTAAGGAAGCCTACCGTCGTTCTATTCAACTAAATCGTAATAACGTTAACGCTTATCAAGGGTTGGCTGTTACACAAGCTGCTTTAGGAGATTATAAATCAGCAATGTGGGCTTATGAGCAAGCCATTAACTTAGATCAAAACAATGGTCTCACCTATGAATTAATGGGTTCGATGCTAAAACAGCGACGACAAGCTAAACAAGCCAGTAGTATGTTACAAAAAGCCCGTAATTTATACCTGCGAGGTAATAACCCCGATGGTGTGGTCAGAGTAGAAGCCCTATTGCGAGAAATAGGTGGATGAGACCATTAGTTTTATCTGCAAAAATTCAGCGATCGCTCCACAATTTTCGTCGAAAATCACTAAATGGGATACTATTCGCGTTGGTAATAGGTATCTTAACTTTAGGCGGATGTCAATCAATAATATCTCAAGAAGTAATTCATTTAACATTTTGGCATGGGGTAAATCCACCATCAAATCGTGATGTATTGCAAAGGTTGGTCGATAAATTTAACCAAACCCATCCAAATATTCAAGTAGAATCACTGTATGTTGGACAGCAAGACCAACAAATGCCTAAGATATTAACGGCAGTGGTAGGTAATTCACCCCCTGATTTATTGTGGTACAATCCGACGATTACGGGACAATTAGTGGAATTAGGGGCAATTTTACCTTTAGATGATCAATTATCCCAGTCTCCTGTTAAAAATCAAATTGACCCGGCTTTATACACATCAATGGAATATCAAGGTAAAATTTGGTCTGTACCTTTTGCTACGAATAATGTTGGCGTTTTTTACCGTCCCAGTTTATTTAAACAAGCGGGAATTACTGAATTACCCCGGACTTGGGAAGAGTTGCGAGAAGCAGCTAAAAAATTAACTCTTGACACCAATGGGGACGGAAAAATCAATCAACATGGAATAATGTTACCTTTAGGGAAGGGTGAATTTACGGTATTTACTTGGTTGCCATTTATGTGGAGTGGTAGCGGTGAGTTGGTGAATGGTGATTCCCAGAGGGCAGAGAGGGTGGTTTTAGCAGATAATGAAGGAGCGATCGCTGCTTTGCAATTTTGGCGTAATTTAATTACCGATGGTTCTGCTGTTTTATCGGGTTTAGAACGGGGTTATGAAATAGATAACTTGGTCACTGGTAAGGTAGCCATGCAGGTAACAGGACCCTGGAGTTTAGGACAATTTCAACAGAGTGGTGTAGATTTCGGTGTTTTTCCTATACCCGTAAAAGAAAAGCCCGCAACGGTGATTGGTGGTGAAAACTTGTTCTTTTTTAAGACTAAATCAACACGGGAACAAGCAGCTTTTAAATTTGCTGAGTATGCTTTGAGTGCAGAATTTCAGACAGATTTAGCTTTGGGAACTGGTTATTTACCCGTAAATATTAAGTCGCGTCAAAGTGAAAAATATCAAAAATTTATGAATCAACAACCACAAATCAAGGTATTTTTAGATCAAGCAAAATTTGGGCGATCGCGTCCCATTTTTCCCGGATATAATCGTATTTCTGATAGTTTAGGGAGAGCGATCGAAGCGGTTGTATTAGGTAAAAGTGACCCCAAAGCAGCACTAAAACAAGCCCAAAACCGATTAGATCTAATTTTTCAATAGCGCTGTTATTTCTGCCTTAATAGGATGAGTAAGATTAGAGAAAATATTGATGCTAATCCCGGATGCAACATTTGTAGTTTTATGTGCTGGGAAAGGTATAACTAATAAGGTACAGAGATCACATCACCTTTTATAAGACTTACTATAAATCTCTCCAAGCCTCATCTTCCTCCGGTTCAAGCCAAACTTTATTTAATGATGACTCACTCAACTCTAAAAAATCTTTTACTAAAATTTGCGAGTCATCTAAATTAATAAGTTGCAAATTTTGAATTTTTTCAAGTGGTAAACCCGTGAATTTTAATACTAGACCGATATCAATACCTTCATGTACCATATTAATTGCAACTTGAATTAAACCCTGTTGTAAACCTTCCAGGCTTCCTGTAAAGATTGAGCTTCAATTGTTAAGTTACCCATAATAATCAATAATTTTATATTTAATACTATTGAGGGCGCGATCGCCCAGGGTTGATGATTATTAATAGGCTAGGGTTTCTAAGGTTTCTCGTAAGTACCTTTGTACTTGTTGTTCTAACCTAAGACCTTGTAATTGAGTGTTGCATTCTGCTTGCCAGCGTTGAAAACCGGAACTAGCAGAGATCGCGTATTTTAGGTGATGCCAAATTTGAGAATCACGGGATTTGGGGCGATCGCTAGAAGTTGGAAATGTAGCCATAGTTTCTCATTCCTCATGATTGACTTCCAGAACGAAAGAGAGAGATTTAGTATAAAATGGTCAAAACCAAAATTAGTCAGTATTTTGAACTATAACTAGGAATAAATTAAATACAAAATGGCTGATGATTCAACTTTAACCGTAAAGTTGGGAAATTTTGGTTAATCTTTACTAAAGATAATAGTTTCGTGGCAGAAGATTCTGTGTCATGGGTTACTAAAACCCCTTTTATACTCAGAATAATTTAATCTTTATGGATTTGATCGGTTTTTAGATTGCTCTGTAGGATCAACCCAAGTAATGGGACAGAATTAATTACACAACTGGTTTTTCTGTTTCCCTTCGACTGCGCTCAGGGCAAGCCTGTTCCTGGTCGGTGAGCGTAGCCATACCGCTGTTCCCTCTCTCAACTTAAAATCTAGAAGTGCTGAGTTTTAGGATTTGAGTGTTGAACTAAAAAGGTGATAAATTCAACACTGATCAACTAACTCAGCACTTAACACGGGCTACAACCCAAAACGCTAATGGCGCTCAACACTTACTTAGTGAGTGTGAGGGTACGACGTTTGGTGACCATTTGGTAGGCTTCGATGATGTCACCTTCAGCCCAATCATGGAATTTATCAATGTTGATCCCGCATTCGTAACCTGAATTGACCTCACGGGCATCTTCTTTAATCCGCTTGAGGGAGTCAAGAACGCCTTCGTAGATCACTTTATTGTTGCGACGTACACGGACTTTACAGTTACGCACCACCTTACCAGATTGAACGTAGCAACCTGCAACGGCACCACGACCAATGAGGATGACAGCACGGACTTCTGCTTGTCCCAAGGGTTCTTCTACCAACTCTGGTTCTAGTAGACCTTCCAAAGCGCCTTGGATGTCTTCTAGGAGTTTGTAGATGATGTTGTATTCCCTTACGTCTACACCTGCTTCGTCGGCGGCTTGTCTAGCGCCACTGGCGTAAGTGGTGTTGAAGCCAATGATGACGGCGTTACTAGCAGCAGCTAGATCGATGTCTGTTTCGGTGATTTCGCCAGCAGTAGCCAACAACATCCGAATTTGGACTTCGTTTTGGGGAATTTGCTTGAGTGAGCCGATAATGGCTTCGACAGAACCCTGTACGTCTCCTTTCAAGATCAGGTTGAGTTCTTTTAACTCGCCTTCTTGGGCTTGGGCGGAGAGGGTGGTGAGGGTAACACGTCCCTGTAACAGACGAGATAAACGTTGTTTGTCGGCGCGATCGCTGGCAACGGAACGGGCTTCTTTTTCGTTCTCATAGACCTCAAATTCGTCACCGGCGGCGGGAACGTCGCTTAAACCAAGGACTTCCACAGCGAAGGAGGGACTAGCAATATCGACTCGCTTACCGCGATCGCTGACCATGGCGCGGACTTTACCAAATGCCGAACCAGCTACTAGCATATCTCCCACATGGAGAGTACCGTTCTGAATCAGCAGGGTAGCAACTGCACCCTTGGCTTTATCCAAGTGAGCTTCAATGACTGTTCCTTTGGCGACCCGATCTGGATTGGCGGCTAGTTCTCCTACCTCAGCCACTAACAAGATCATTTCCAGGAGGGTATCTAGGTTTTCACCTTTGATAGCACTAACTGGAACCATGATGGTTTCACCACCCCAATCTTCTGCCGTTAGACCATACTGGGTTAGTTCTTGTTTAACCCGTTCTGGTTGCGCGCCTTCTTTGTCAATTTTGTTAATGGCGACGACGATGGGGACACCAGCCGCTTGAGCATGACTAATGGCTTCTACGGTTTGGGGACGGACACCATCATCGGCGGCTACAACTAAAACGGCAATATCTGTCACCCGCGCGCCCCGCGCTCGCATAGCTGTGAAGGCTTCGTGACCGGGGGTATCGAGGAAGACGATTTGTTGTTGTTTGCCTTCGTGGGTTACATCTACGTGGTACGCGCCGATGTGTTGGGTAATGCCTCCCGCTTCTCCAGCCGCTACTTTGGTTTTGCGAATGGAGTCGAGCAAGGTGGTTTTACCGTGGTCTACGTGACCCATGATCGTCACCACTGGAGGACGACGAATTAAGTGTTCTAAGTCAGAGAAGTCGATCATTTCTGTGACTTTTCTGGCCTCTGCCTCTGGTTCGGCGGTTTCGACTTCTACCTCTAGTTCTTTACCTACTAGGGTAATGGTGGGAATATCCAGGTTTTGGGTGATACTTACGGCCATGCCTTTCATGAACAGGATTTTAACAATCTCTGTATCGGCAACTGCCATTACATCGGCCAATTCTTGGACTGTTAGCGGGCCTGTGATCACCACTTTTTCTGGGCGATCGCGCTTAACTTCTACTTCCTGTTGTTGTTGACGGCGATTGTTGTCACGGCTACCACCGGATTTTTTGGTTTTAACTGCTGGGATCGCAACAGTTGGTGTTGGTTGTCCGGCTCTGGTTGATTTGGGCTTAGGAGGACGGGCAATGGAAAGGCTAACCTGCACGGCGGCTGGAATTGCCAAACCATTTTCATCGAGTAAGTCGTCATCATCGAGTAAGTCGTCATCCAAAATTGGTTTGACCCGTTTACCTTTAGGGATGGCTTTGGACTTCTCTTTAATTTCGTCAATTATTTCCTCTTCTTGCCATTTTTTCCCACCTTTGGCTAGGCGAGGCGGCGTTGGCCGTTTTAAATCCAGGATGTCGGTGACTACTGGCTCTTCAATCGGTGATTCTTTTCTTGCCCCTCCCAGGGATCTTGGGGGAGTGGCAGTTGGCATGGCAGTCGATTCGCTAGGACGTACTGGCCTGCTGGGTCTAGGTCCATCTAAGGAACTTGGTGCCGATGGTCTGTTGCTTTTATGCTCCGGTTTAACTGGCGCGCTGGTGGAACGAGCTTGTTTTTGTGGGGCTGGTGGGGCTGTTTGGTCTGCTGGGATCTTGGCGACCTTGGTGGGTTTGGTTTGTTCCCGTTCTTCTTCACTGCGCCGTACTTGACGTTCGCGTTTGAGAAGCGGTTTTTCACTGGATACCACCACAGATGGCTGGTCTGTTAGAGCGGCTGTTTCTTCAGCAGGTCGGGTCGGCGGAGCAACCAGTTGAGGTCTCTGGGGTTTTTCCTGTTTTGGTCTGGGGGAAACTACTTTTTCTGGTTTTTCCCTGGGCAGATTGTGATCAGGTGTTTTATCGGTTTCGGCAATTGTCGGTTTCTGCGGAGTCTCTGATTGATTCCGGGGTACAGGTCGAGTTGGTGCCGTCGGTTTCATGGGTGAGACTGGAGTAGCTGAGGGCATTGGCGGTGTGGGAGGATTGACTTCAGACAAGGCTGTGTGAGTGTTAGTAGTAACTGAACCGTTATCAGGGTGTGAGGTTGTATTTCTCAATATTGTGGGTTTGCGAATTTCCAAAATTTGCTGTTTATGTGGTGCAGCAGGTCGGTTTCGTCCGCCGTTTTGATGTGAGTTTGGTTTGTGACCGTTTGTACCCAGTTCCTTTTTGGACATCACTTTCGTAGCTGCGAGTTTTTCGGCAGATGTACGAATTTGTTCGGCTTCCGATTCGGAAATCGTGCTGCTATGGCTTTTGACCGCGATATCGAGCTGGTCGCAAATTGCTAATAGCTCTTTATTATCCAAATTCAATTCCTTTGATAATTCGTAGATTCTAACTTTTCCGTTGTTCATCCACTCTTTCCCCTTTAATTTACAGTTTTAGCGGATGGTTGCCTGGTTTGCGACATCTCCATCCTCTGATCACTGTTTTTTAGGTTGCCCTTGGTGATTTTGCTCCTGGTGCCGACCATTAGGAAAGAGAGATGTTTGGGTTTAATTCTGGCATCCCCACCATAAAGGATGGTTGACAGATACCCATAAAAATTTTCTAAATAATAAAAGATTTTTATAGGAAGCCTTGATGCCGAACTGCGCTTTGGCGCTACCAGGTTGCCATTTTGTTGGTTTTTGTTTTGTTGGTTCTGAGTCTTCCACAACACAATTTAGTAAAACTTACTGGGTGTATTGCTGCGTCTCTGCCAATTTTTTTGGGAAGAGCCGTTGATTTTCTACACCCACTTACTATTTTGACATTAACCTGAACGATAGCAGAGGATGTAACGGAAGTGCGAATGGTTCGGATTCCGTGACCATCTCTCTAGGGATTACCGTCTTCAGTTTATGCCAATTAATTTTGGTTTTGGGGATTGGTTTGGTTTAGACGTTGCCACAATGTCTGATACAGTGTTTCTGGCACTGCTGCATCTAGCGATCGCCCTAGTCTATTTTTTTTCTGAGATGCTTGTAGGCAACTCGGTTGCGGACATAAGTAAGCAGAACGCCCCATGCCCTCATCTAATTGTACCTTTCCAGATGGAAAGACACGAACAATCCTCCAAAACTCTTCTTTTAGGCCTACTCTCCGGCAACTAATACAACGCCGATAATTCGGTTTCATTAGGATCTTACTAGGTCAATCCACTATTTTTTGGTCAAAGAAAGCGATCGCTATTTTAAATCTAGCTACCCCAAAATTTTCGATTCTGTTCAGAGTTGCCTTTTGTCTGTTGCCTATGGCCTGCTATACTACATAGCAATTAATCTTCCTCACTTGTATCATAATTTTCATCTTCTAGTTCTAATTCTGCTTGGTTTTCATCTTCTAAATAATTATCTTCATCTTCCTCTAGTTGATGTTTAGCTCGTGCGGCAATAAATTTTGTATCTTCTCCTTCGTAGTCATACTTGGCTTTGTCTTTGATGTCAATTTTCCAACCTGTCAACCTTGCCGCTAACCGGACATTTTGCCCTTCTTTACCAATGGCTAAACTCAGTTGATCTTCGGCTACTAAGACGTGAGTTTGTCTGGTATCGGGATCCATTAACCTTACATCATCGACTCGTGCGGGACTCAAGGCATTGGCAATGTAGGTTGCTGGATCTGGTGACCAACGAATTACATCTATTTTTTCACCCCGCAATTCGTTAACTACTACTTGGATTCTTGATCCTCTAGCGCCAATACAAGCACCCACGGGGTCTACATCCCGGTCTAAGGTATCAACGGCGATTTTAGTCCGGGGTCCAACGTAACGAGAGGGCGGATTGGCTTCCCTGGCTACTGCCACAATCCGCACTACTTCGTCTTCAATTTCCGGTACTTCGTTGGCAAATAAATAAACTACTAAACCAGCATCGGCACGAGACACTAGCAACTGTGGACCCCGTTGTTGGCCTTGGGACACTTTTTTGAGATATACCTTAAAGGTAGCATTTGCCCGATAATTATCGTTGGGGAGTTGTTCGCGCTTTGGTAGTTCTGCTTCTACTTCTGGCTGACCAAAGTTACTGGTAACTGCTAAAACTACAGATTGTCGTTCAAATCGCAAAACTCTAGCTTGCAGGACTGTTCCTTCTAGGTCTTGAAATTCTTCTTGCACCATCTGGCGTTGTTGATCTCGCAGTTTTTGCGCTAACACCTGTTTGGTTTGCATGGCCGCCATCCGACCAAATTCTCCTTGATCTGGGGTGACATCGAGAACCACCGAATCTCCTAATTGGGCTTCTGGGGCTACCTGTTGTACTTCTTCTAAGGAAATTTGATGGTCGCTGTTGCTAACTTGTTCAACGATGGTTTTGGTGGAAAGTACGCGAAATCCTTCTCCTTCTATGTCAAGTTCTACTTCAAAGTTTTCAAAGTATTCTTCATCAAATATTTTACGTTCTATGTTTTGGGCGCGACGATAACGTTCGTAACCCTTGAGGAGTGCTTCTCTAATTGCTGACTGTACTGCTAGACGTGGTAAATTGCGATCGCGGCTAATACTTTCAATTAATTCTTTTAATCCAGCTAAAGTAACCATTGACATAAAATAATCTCCTCAATTTTTATCTAAGTACCCAAAATGATTTGAGATTTTAGATTAGAGACGAAGAATTGGTGATGAGTCGGTAATGTCGGTGATGTTCTCCACTTCCATTACTTGATTTCTCTTCACCAGTCCTTTTAAATGGGTATTACCCCTATCTCTCTCTTTCCAAAACCTAAAACCTAAAATCCAAAATCCACAATCTAAAATCGTTTAGCGGTTCTCATCTAGATGCACTTTGGTAATCAATGCACGAGGAATTTCGATGACACGACCTTTTTGATTTAAGTAAAGTTTTGTTTCATCCCGACGAATCAACTGACCTGTCCAGTCTTGCTGTCCTTCGTAGGATGGGGAAGTAGAGACAATCACAGGAAATCCCTTAAAGGAGATAAATTCCCTGTCAGTCGCCAGTTGCCGCGAAATACCGGGACTGGATACTTCCAATATGTACGCATCTGGCATGATCTCTGCCGCATCTAGGGAGGCTTCTAAAAGGCGGCTCATCTGTTCGCAATCATCCAGACCAGTATCCTGTTGAGTATTACGAATATCTACCCGCAACACAGGTGGACGTTGGTTGGTGTGCAAAACAACGCCAACAACTTCTAAACCCAGTTCTTCTGCTACTGGTGTCGCCAAGTTAATAATTTGTGGGACTAAAGGATGAGTCATGCGAGAATCCAATAAAAAAAGTGGGCATTTACCCACTTCCTGTGATAGGGATATCTTCCAAGAAGTCTTTTGACGAACCGACGTTGGTTCATCCCTAACATGAGTGTAGCGTATTTCTTTAATTAGTCAAAAAAGGAAGGAGGCAGGGGGCAGGGGAGTCCTGACAGGTGTAGGTTTTTTACAACCAAGAGGCGTTGGAGTAGTAAAACCCACATCCAGCAGGTATTTTTTGAATTTTTGGAATTATCTACAATCTAATGATAACAAGGCTTTCAACCTACTTTATCAATAGGAAAACAAACTAAAGCCTAACCCTTATAGCATAAAATATTTTTTCAAGAGGTCTATGGTAAAATACCTACCCCCCTGCCCCCTTAATCTGGCATAAGTGCCAAAATCTGGTCAACAAATTGCTGATGGTCAACAACTGGTTTAGAAATATAACCATCAGCGCCACTCTGCTTGAGAAAACTTTCGCGATCGCCCTCCATTGCGTGCGCTGTCACCAAAATCACTGGTAAACTCTCCGTTTGCGGATCAGATTTTAACATTTGTGTAATCTTAATCCCATCCACAGACTTGCCTTGATAAACACTGCGCGACAAAGAAACATCCATTAAAATCAAGTCAGCCTCTCGCGCTTGGGCAATTTTCATTACCTCCTCCACATTTTCCGTGTGTTTCACATTTAACCCACCACGCTTAGTTAAAATTTTAGAAAAAACACGAGCATTAATTAAATCATCTTCGACAATTAAAACAGTTTTCATGAGAGATTAATGGGTAATGGTAAAAGAAATAAAGAATCCAAAATCCTAAATTCAAAACGCACAAATCTAGTTCAGATATCAATTCCAGCACCTAGTGATGAGCAAAATACTCAAAACACCGCGCCTTTAGACCAGATAATGTCAATATGTATAATTCAACTGTACGCTAATCCAGTATGGCAGAGTTAACTCTAAAATCAAAAATAATCTAGAATTTACGCACAAGTCACTGAAAAACAAACCACAGAGGCACAGAGTTCACAGAGAAATGCGGTTTTGAGGGATATTTTGCGTAAGTCCTATAATCTAAAAACCCATCTCAGTCTTCTTGTCACCTAACTATGGCCGCAAACCATAAACAGACAAAAAGTTTGAAAGTACCTTATTGTCTGTAGCCCAGTCAAGGCGTAGGCTATATTTTAAGATATACCTACGGTTCTTTTACGAGAGCCACTGTATGTCCTCAAATACCCGACAAATGTTATATCTGTCTTCCTAATAACAAGGATAATACTACTACTTTTTTAAATTTTAGTATCAAAATTGTGTGAGGAAACCCACTTTATCCGTTATGCTGTGCTATCCACAGTATTAATTTTCAGCAACCTTTGTATAGTTAAAATTCAGGGAAAAAACTCATGGCAAAACAGTTAAACCTTCTCCCTACGGGACAGGTCATCACCACAGCCCTGCACACTGAGATGCAACGGTCTTACTTAGAATATGCCATGAGTGTGATTGTGGGGCGGGCTTTACCTGACGTGCGTGATGGTTTAAAGCCAGTGCATCGGCGTATTTTGTATGCCATGCACGAACTCGGTTTAACACCAGACAGACCCTATCGAAAATGCGCCCGTGTAGTTGGGGATGTGTTAGGTAAATACCATCCCCACGGCGACCAATCTGTGTATGATGCGTTAGTTAGACTCGTCCAAGAATTTTCCAGCCGCTATCCTCTCCTAGCTGGACATGGTAACTTTGGTAGTGTCGATAATGACCCACCAGCCGCCATGCGTTACACGGAAACCCGTCTAGCATCTATCGGCCATGAGGGAATGCTGACGGAAATTGCCGATGAAACTGTAGAATTTATTGGTAACTTTGATAATTCCCAGCAAGAACCAACGGTATTACCTGCCCAATTACCATTTTTATTACTCAATGGTTGTGCGGGGATTGCGGTGGGAATGGCGACAAATATTCCACCCCATAACCTGGGAGAAGTTGTTGATGGGTTAATTGCGTTAATTGATCACCCAGAATTGACAGATGAAAAATTATTTGAGTTAATTCCTGGTCCAGATTTTCCTACTGGTGGCGAAATTGTGGGGACTACAGGAATCCGGGAAGCTTACACCACAGGTAAAGGTGGAGTTTTATTGCGGGGTGTGGCGACAATGGAAGAAATTCCTGCCACTAGGGGAAGTAAGCGCCGCATGGCGATTATTATTACAGAGTTACCTTATCAAGTGAATAAGGCTGGTTGGATTGAAAAAGTGGCTGATTTGGTGAATCAAGGACGTTTACACGGGATTTCTGATTTGCGGGATGAGAGCGATCGCGAAGGGATGCGGGTAGTAATTGAACTCAAACGCGACACCAACCCCCAAGAACTTCTCCAGCATTTATATCATCAAACTGCCTTACAAACAACCTTTGGGGCGATTCTCTTAGCTCTAGTCAATGGACAACCCCGCCAGTTAAGC
The DNA here is from genome assembly GCF_034932285.1 of Cronbergia sp. UHCC 0137. Taxonomy (NCBI): domain Bacteria; kingdom Bacillati; phylum Cyanobacteriota; class Cyanophyceae; order Nostocales; family Nostocaceae; genus Cronbergia; species Cronbergia sp. UHCC 0137. The sequence goes on along the minus strand of NZ_JAYGHC010000018.1, from coordinate 88,460 downwards.
TTACGGCAAATATTACAGGAATTTTTAAGCTTCCGAGAACACACTCTCAACCGTCGCTACAGTTACGAATTAGGGAAAGCCGAAAACCGTGTCAATATCCTCAGTGGTTTACTCAAAGCCCTATCTAACCTAGATGATGTAATTGCCATTTTAAGGCAAGCACCAGACGGCAGTACAGCCAAAATGAATCTTTGCGAACGACTTGATTTGACAGAAGTACAAGCAGATGCTATTCTTTCCATGCCATTACGTCGTCTCACCAGTTTAGAACAGCAAAATCTACAGCAGGAATTTGACCAACTCAGCGAACAAATTACCGCTTTACGCAAATTACTCGAAGACAGACGAGAATTACTCAAAGCATTAAAAAAAGATTTGCGGAGTCTCAAACGTAAATACAACGACCCCCGACGCACTAAAATCTTAACCAACAGCGATATCCCCGTCAAAGCAGAAAAGGGAACAGCAGAAATAGAAGAAAGTTTCACATCTGAACAGCCAGCAGAAGAAGCAATTATAGAATTTACCCAGCGCGGTTATGTCCGTCGTCTTTCCCCCACTGCCAAAAAACCAAAAGCCGAAAATAGTTTGCATGAAAACGATTTCATCATCCAAACCAAATCAACAGATACAGAGAAAGATTTACTAATTTTAACCAGTGGGGGCAAAATCTATCCGGTGAAAGTAGGAGATATTCCCGCCACAACTGGACGTTCTCCACGGGGAACACCACTAATCACTATGCTGACCAACACTGCTCAAGGTAATGTTGAAAGTGTTGTTAGCCGCTTTGTGTTACCAGAAAATCTCCAAACCGAGCAAATGGTTCTGGTGACAAAGTTAGGTAGAATCAAACGCCTATCTTTAGATGAATTAACTAATGTCACTCGTCGGGGAATCACTATTTTAAAACTTAAAGACGATGATGAATTGTCTTTTACCCAGTTTACTACCCCAGAAGAAAATCTAATTTTAGCCAGTTCTAGCGGCCGTTTATTGCGATTTCCTCTAAATGATGAACAATTGCCTCTAATGGGTCGTGCAGCCATGGGTTTACAAGCATTTCGCCTGTTAAGAAATCAGCAAATGGTCGGCTGTGTCACTGCTAAAAAAGATCATCATCTATTGCTAGTTACTCAAGAAGGATACGCCAAGCGTTTAGTTACAAATAGTTTAAAGGCCTCTAATCGGGGTGATTTGGGTACACAGTTACTAAGATTTGCTAACAAATCTGACAATTTAGCGGGAATGATAGGCGTAACTCCCAGTGCTGAAGTTGCCTTAGTTACTAATAAAGAGCGTGTGGTGCGAGTTCCTGTAGAAACTATACCAATTGCCAACAAGGATGATAAAGGAGAAAATATCCTCCAACTTAACCGTGATGAGAGAATTATCGCTGTGGTGGAAGTACAAATTTAGCGGGTATGTCAGCATCAGGATTTAAGGAATATGAATTAAATAAAGTGCAAAAGTAGGGTGTGTTAGCGACAGCGTAACGCACCATTCCAGGTTAAATCAGAATTGCAGGTTATTAAATTTGCGTTCCTAAGTAGGGTTTGATGAAAAAAGTCTTTTCATTAGGGCTAGGAGTCAGCACTTCGGCTTACTATGGCTAACGCCACGCTCCGCGGTAAGCGTCAGCTATGCCGTTAGGCTTTACGACTTCGCTCAGTACAAGTCGCTCAGTGACCGGAGTCAGGAGTCAGAATTAGAAGAAGAGAAGAACAGTATTAAATCGGGTCAAGTGATAGGTAAATGAACAGTTTCAACGCTTATTCCTTGCACTTGATTCACCTTTTTCACCTTCAAACCCTTGATATATCTCAGTTTTAGCTTTATATGCCTAACGGCACGCTACGCTATCAGCGATCGCCTATTTAGGCAAAAATTCGGGATCTAAGATATCTTCTTCACTAAAGGGCGATTGGATCGGAAAAATACTGGTTGTTAACTCTGTTTCAATGGCGGCTTTTCTCCTACTTTCTTGATAACAATCATCAAAGACTTCTTTTAAGTCAGGTTTTAGACTAGGACTGACTTTCATCGCTTTGATAATCCGGCTGCGATGTTCATCAATGGTATATCGCCAACTTGAAGAACGCTTATTAACTTGATATTGATATTTTAGTAGGTGCATCAATAAAATTTCTAAGTTACTTTCTAAGGCGACTTTTTCTTTTCTCGCCATTGCTTCAATTTCTTCTAACAGATTTTCAATATCTAAATTTTCTAATTTTCCTGTGCGGAGTTGTTCGGCTGTCATTTCTAACCACAGCAAGTAATTTTGTTCATAGACAGCCTTGAGAGAGGATTTTGTCGTTAGAACTGTCATCGGGTCTTCTCCAGTGACGATGTTCCTATTTTACAATTGCTCACTCCCTTCAAAATATTTCGTAAACAAATGTTGCAATTTTGAAAAAATCTGTTATATTTATTTACATAAGGCAATTAAGCTTAGTAAATCTAACTTGGAGTGCGAACCATGGCTAACGCAACAAAAACTGTTACTTCCACACCTGAAGATCGCAACGCTTGGCGCTGGGGTTTCACCACTCAAGCAGAAGTTTGGAATGGTCGCTTGGCTATGATTGGCTTTTTAGCAGCCACTTTAATTGAAATCTTCTCCGGTCAAGGCTTTCTCCACTTCTGGGGTATTCTTTAATTTTTGAGAAACGCAATTATTCATAAATTAAGAAAATCGTTGCTGAGTTAAAGTATAAAGTCCTGCCCTCTGCACGATCCTAAATCATCAACACCATAATAAAAATCCTGGTAGATATTGATTCTGCCAGGATTATTTATAATTTAATTGCGTAAAAACCCACTATAATTTAGCGAATATATTCCTTGAGAACGCTGTTGCGATTGGGGTGGCGTAACTTGCGGAGTGCTTTCGCTTCTATTTGACGGATTCGTTCACGGGTGACATTAAAAATCTGGCCGATTTCCTCTAAAGTTTTCATTCGACCATCATCTAAACCGTAACGCAGTCTTAACACATCTCTTTCACGGGGACTGAGACTGTCGAGAACTTTCTCTAAATCTTCCCGCAATAGATTCTTAGAAACTTGATCTTCTGGGGTTTCACCGTCAGACTCAATAAAATCGCCCAATCGGGAATCTTCTTCTTTCCCAATGGGCGTTTCTAGAGAAATTGGTAATTGGGCTGATTTAGCAATAAATCGCAGTTTCTCAATGGTCATTTCCATGCGAGTAGCGATTTCTTCTTCTGTGGGTTTACGTCCCATTTCTTGAGACAGGAGCTTGGTAGTTTTCTTAATTCGTGATATGGTTTCGTAAAGGTGGACTGGTAGACGGATGGTGCGAGATTGATCAGCGATCGCTCTTGTAATTGCCTGACGAATCCACCATGTAGCGTAAGTGGAAAACTTGTATCCTTTTTCGTGATCAAATTTTTCCGCCGCCCGAATCAAACCTAAACTACCTTCTTGAATTAGGTCTTGGAAGGACAAGCCACGATTCATGTATTTCTTGGCGATAGAAACCACAAGCCGCAGGTTAGATTGTACCATTTTGTCCTTCGCTCTGCGTCCCAGATGGAGACGATAGCGAAAGGCTGGTAGTGGTAACTGTACTGCTTCTGCCCATTCCTTATACTCAGGTTCCCGTTCTAACTGTTCTTGCAGTCTCTCGTATACCCTTTCTAGCTCTAGTAAATCAGCAATTTTCCGCGCCAATTCAATTTCTTCGTCTGCCCGTAATAGCCGAATCCGACCAATTTCTTGCAAATACAGCCGAATAGAATCTTCAGTGTAGTGCTTTTTCTTGGTTTGTGTCCGACGGCGCGTTTTAGCGGCTTTTCCAGACTTGGCCTCGTCCCCATCAGGCTGAGGCTCTAAAAACTCTTCCATTTCACCATCATCGGTGAGTAGCAAATCCTCTTCATCTTCCTCGATTAAGAGTCCTTCTAACTCCTCGAAATCAGGCTGATTTTTAATTTCTAGGTCAGGCTGATATTTATTTTCGAGTACGTTGTTAGCCTGGTTCATGCCGCGTTCCTCATGCTCCTTGCAGAATCAATTACTCAAGACAGTTTACTGCTCTTTTAATCGAGCTAATCTATGACCGAAAATTAGGACTTTGGTGAATTTGTCCGTGATATTTTCGGTGGTTTTGCCCTGTGGTTAAGGACTGTGTTTTGCTTCAGTGGCAATTTTCACAAAGATGTGATTTGCTCACTTTAGTAGTGGTCATATCCACCGTTGTAGTACAAAAGTTCTGATTGATGGTTTTCAATGAAGACGCATCTTAAATCTAGAAATTAATTACTTTCAACAAAAGAATATGACGAAGCCGGAAAGTTTACCTGTAAACATTGTTCCGATTGTAGCCTATTTCACAGAAATTGCACTCTTTTTGTGTGTTAATCATGAAGCCTTTAAGCAAGGTGAAGCCACTTTTATCAAAAAGACATTAAAAACAGTAGTCGCACCCTTAAATCTTGTCGAAAACTTGTTGGTTTTTCAGTGGCGTTCTCTTTAAATTAAAGGGTAGACACAGGAGAGACTGTCAGAGTCCAGATGTTAGGCACAAAAATGATTACCTGACAAGAGGAATTTTTATGTTAACTCAGGTCTGAATTATTAATGCACCCATCATTACATTTCCTTCATAAATCACTTAATTAAGAGAGCAAAGCTGGGCTAACGGCTAGGTAGAAACATTTTGGTACTTGTTTACAGGTAATTAACTTTGTATATGCCATAGCAGGAAACAGGCAAAATGGTTAAAAGTTTTTTGATGTCTGAACTTTTACGATTATTGTCTGTCCTAACTTATCTAGCAACTGCTACCAAATAACCTTAACTTCTAAGTTGAGATTATGGTGGAACGAGCCGAATGACGGATGAATTTAGATTTCACTCAATTTGGCCTTATTCACACATTAGCGCAATGTTGAGATTTCAAACCTACGCAACTTGACAAACTTTTTTTATTGTATCCAAAAAACAGGGAATGGGGAAAAAGTCTTTTGGTTAGGGCTAGGAGTCAGGAGTCGGGAGTCAGGAGTCAGGAGTCAGGAGTCAGGAGTCGGGAGTCAGGAGTCGGGAGTCAGGAGTCAGGAGTCAGGAGGAAGAATTAGAAGAAGAGAAGAACAGTATTAAATCTGGTCAAGTGATAACCCTAATTACACAACTGGTTTTTCTGTTCCCTGTTCCCTGTTCCCTGTTCCCTATTCCCTATTCCCTATTCCCTATTCCCTGTTCCCTGTTCCCTGTTCCCTCTATTTAGATATCTAAATCTGTGAGGTTGAGTTTTGAACCATAGGTTTCGATAAATTCTCTTCTGGGTGCGACGCGATCGCCCATTAAAATGGTAAAGATCCGATCTGCTTCGGCTGCGTCTTCAATTTCCACTTGTTTGAGGGTGCGAGTTCCTGGGTTCATGGTGGTTTCCCAGAGTTGCTGGGGCATCATTTCTCCCAAACCTTTGAACCGTTGGATGTTATAGTTGGCGTTGGCTGGGAAGGTGGCGATGTGCTGTTGCAGTTCGCGATCGCTATAACAATATCTTGGTTCACTCCGTCCCCGTTCTAACTTATAAAGTGGGGGACAAGCAATGTAAATGAAACCGTTTTCAATTAATGCCCGTTGATATCGGTAAAAGAACGTTAACAACAATGTACGGATGTGCGCTCCATCTACGTCAGCATCGGTCATAATGACTATGCGATGATACCGTAATTGTGTTGAATCAAATTCATCACCTTTAACGCCCAAACCCAATGCTGTAATTAAAGCCTGGATTTCGTTGTTTTTATAAATTTTGGCATCGTCGGTTTTTTCGATGTTCAGGATTTTACCACGTAATGGGAGGATTGCTTGGGTACGGCGATCGCGTCCTTGCTTGGCACTATTGTGGACAAATACACCACAAGCTAGGGCGAAATTGTGGGTTTTGGGAACTTCGATGTCATAAACATCTACTTGTTCTGGTAAACGTTCAATACTGACAATGCGGTGGTTGTAATTAGCAACAGCTTCATAAGCTAAAGATTCATTCCCATCAAAGTACCTCTGACAAAAACTATCAAACCGTAATAAAGACTTGTCTCTTGTCTGTTTACGGTAGTTGTTATAAGCATCTAAATCAAGCCTCCCATGCTCAATTTCGATTTGCTTGAGAACAGCGATAGTTTTGCGATAGTATGTTTGATGCAAAGTAGCATGACGTTGAGCGCGAAATTCAGGTGTCCATTGCTGTTGGGTTTTTTCTCGCCGCCATGCTAACAAAGTTTCATCTTGCCATTGTTCCTTAGCCAAAAGTGATTGAGTTGCAACAGCTTGGGGATTATTGGCAAAATAGTTTTTAACTCTTTCTGCTTGGGCTAAACGGTTAGTTTCATCACGCCAATAATCTTGCTGGGCTTGATTGAGACGTTCATGGTTTTGCTGACGATAGGTTTCGTTACTATCATAAAACTCACGCCACTTGCCAAGCATATAGTTTTGATAAGTCTCAGAAACCCATTGTTCCTTGGCTTGTTGTGATAAAATTTCACGAGTTTCAGGCTGCTGCATTCTTTGGCTCATCTTGGCACGAAATTCGTGGCTTTGACGAGTTTTCCGGCTCTTTTCAATTGCATCTGGACGATGCAATGTTTTTTCAACATGAGCGCGATGTAAAGCCAAATGTGCCTCAGCAGATAAACGCTGTAAATTTGTCGGGTTGTTATTGCGCTTGTTGAAATCAATATGATGGCAATGTTCTCCATCTGTTAGGTTATAAACACCTAAAGAACGGTTATACCAATCCGCTAACAGATGGGTGAATAACCAAGAATCAGAACGTGGATTCCAAGCCATCTCATATCCGTTAATGGTAATCCCTGGATTGCTAATATCGGATATTTGCCGATACAGAGGCATTAGGGAATCATCTGGTGTTAAAAATTCAGCTTGCTTGTAACTGCGATCGCGTAGCATGAAGCGATGATCGGGTGTGCAAATAATTGTTTCCCCGTTATCTAACGTCACCTTGATCACTTCAGCATTGGCTTTAGTTATGCGGGGGTTAATAATCCGTTCCACTCCAATGGTGCCATCATTACGAATGGTGTAGCAAAAATGCTCTTTTCCTATTGCTTGTTCGGCGACAATTTCTTTAAAACTGAGCGATCGCCCATCAGCTAATGCTACAAGTGTATCACCATGAAAACACCCCCCCGCAGAATCGCCTTCCACGATGTATATTTCCGACTCACTAGGATCACGGGTACTGCAATCTGCTAATTTACCAGGTAGGGGAGAAGATTCTAGTACAGATTTACGGCGTACCAATTCCCGCGCATGACGGGCGGCTTCGGCGGCTTTGAAAGCTTGAATAGCTTTATCTAAAATCGAATCAGCAACAGTGGGACGAAATTCTAAATACTCAGTTAAAACTTCCCCAACTAAAGAGTCAACTATTCCTCGAACTTCAGTGTTACCAAGTTTGGTTTTGGTTTGTCCTTCAAATTCTGGATCTGGGACTTTGACAGAAATGACTGCTGTTAAACCTTCCCGGACGTGTTCACCACTGAGGTTAGGTTCACTTTCTTTAATTTTATTCCGCTTGCGAGCGATCGCATTCAAAGTCCTAGTTAAAACAGCCTTTAACCCTTCTAAGTGCGTACCACCATCAACGGTGCGGATATTATTCGCAAAACCCAACACGTTATCAGTATAAGCATCAGTACACCACTGCAAAGATACTTCTATTTGAACATTATTTCTTTCTCCCTGCACATAAATAATCTCTTCATGTAAGGGCTGTTTTTCCCGGTTCATGTAGGCGATATACTCTTTGATACCGCCTTTATATTCGTAAGTTTCTACCCTGGGTTCTTCGCTTTTTAATAATTCTAGGCGATGATCGGTAAAAGTAATTTTTACACCTGCATTTAAATAAGCCAACTCTCGCAAGCGACCTGATAAAGTAATGTAATCAAACTCTATCCCAATGGTAAAAATTTGAATATCTGGCTTGAAGGTGACAGAAGTTCCCGTTCTCCCTTCTTTGTCCGGCTTGGATTGCAGTTCGCTGACAGGGAAACCCCGTTCATAGCGTTGGGTATACACCTTTTTATCACGCCAAACTGTAACCTCCACCATTTCCGAAAGGGCGTTTACTACAGAAATACCAACCCCGTGTAAACCTCCAGAAACTTTATAGCCGCCACCGCCAAATTTACCACCAGCGTGGAGTACAGTTAATACAGTTTCTAAAGCTGATTTCCCTGTTTTTGGGTGAAGATCGACCGGAATACCCCGACCATCATCTGTTACAGTCACTGAACCATCAGCGTTGAGATCGACTTCGACGTGGGTACAATGACCAGCCAAAGCCTCATCAACAGAGTTGTCCACTACCTCGTACACTAAATGATGAAGTCCTCGCGGACCTGTGGTACCAATGTACATCCCTGGTCGTTTGCGGACGGCTTCCAGACCTTCCAGAACTTGTATCTGATCGGCACTGTAACTGCTCGTCATGAAGATTCTCCTGATGCGTGGGGTTTAAAATCGCCAAAAAGCGAAAAAAGTCAAATCACCCCAAGATTATAACACAAAAGCCTTGCTGCCGTCTGTAGCACAATTTAATGAGAAGTTTATACAAAGATATTGGAGGGCAACGAGTAGCCACCCTAACTGTCTGCAAACCAGGGGAGGAATAGTTAAAATGCTAATAATACCTTGTGAATTTCTCATTCTAGAGATAATAGTGGTGCAATTGGAGAGCAAACTAAACTAAAATGTTAATAATACCTTGTGAATTTCTCATTCTAGAGATAATAGTGGTGCAATTGGAGAGTAAACTAAGCTAAAATGTTAATAATACCTTTTGAATTTCTCATACTCAAAAGACCTGTTTCATTGCAAGGGAAAAATAAAAATCTTCAAGAATGGAAGAGATTAGTCCATTCTGAAGCCCAAAAGGTTTGGAATGCTGGTAGTCCAATTAAAGAGGGTGATCTACAATTAACAATAGTTTATATTTGTGCTAGTGATCCACCCGACACCGACAATATCATTAAACCTATTCAGGATGCACTTAATAAGTTAGTTTATGAAGATGATAGGTTAGTATCAGATGTAGAAAGTCATCGTCGGTTTCCGTCTGAGATAATTGATATTACAGATTTACCTTCTTTACTACAGGACGGTATGCTTACAGGTAAAGAGTGTGTATATGTAAAAGTGAGTAGTTCTAAACCATTGGAAAAATACTTATGAACAATACAAAAAAATTGCAGGATGAGAAAGTCAAATCTTTGGCAAAGAAGTATAGTGATGAAGGATTTGATATCTTGATCAAACCCAAAACAGATCAATTACCTTTTAATTTAGATAATTATCAACCAGATATTCTTGCTACTAAAAATGAAGGTGAATCTGGTTTAATAATTGACGTAAAAACTACTACTAACAGAGGTTCTATTGATATTTTACAGTCCGCATTAAAAGAAATTAGGAGACATCCAGGTTGGCGTTTTTTATTGGTGACACTTGAAGATATAGAAGCCGATTTATTACCTTTAGCACCTGAACAACTTCCTTCTTGGGACGAACTAATTGACAGTTTTAGTCAGGCTTATGGAGTTATTAAGAATAATGAAATTGAGTCTGTATTTCTCGCTTTTTGGAATATTTTTGAGCGAGCATTAATAAAAAAAGCAGTTGATTTGTCAATTCCTGTCGAACATTGGTCATCTATTAGATTAGTAAGGTCAATATACTCTTTGGGAGAGTTATCAATATCTCAATTTGATATGATTCAAGCTTATATTGAGAAGCGAAATCATCTTGCTAAAGGATATATTAAAAAGCTAAATTGGGATGTTTTATTTACGTTTGTAAATTTTCTGGGTAATTTGTTGGAAGAATGGACTCCTGACATATCTATAAGCCAAAGAAGAGGAATTTTATCAATTTTAGTGCAAGTAATGGCTAGTATGGCTGAGAAAACCACAGCAGAAAAACATCGGACTCTCGTGGAAAATGTTACTTCCTTGTTGCATGACGAAACAAAAGAAAAACAAGATGAAATACTAGCGAGGATTAAACAGGCCTATGAACAAGAAGGATTACCAAATTTTTTCAACGATCTTCAACATTTAGTTTCTGAGTCTTATGATCCTGACCTTGAATTTAATAACGAAGAACTAAACAAAAACCAATTAGTTTTACGTGATAAAGCATAAATAGCAGTTGATGCTTTACTGAAAAATGAGTAAATTAATTGTAATTTGTGGTGCAACTGCAACGGGTAAATCTGGGTTGGCTTTGAGTTTAGCTAAACGTTGTAATGGGGTAATTCTTAGTGCTGACTCCCGTCAAGTTTATCGTGAGTTTGATATTGGTACTGCTAAACCAACTGAGACTGAACAAAAATTAATCCCACATTATTTAATAGATATATGCGAACCAACTCATACTCTGACATTAGCAGATTATCAAGAGCAAGCACAGAAATTAATTGCTAGTCTTGGGGTTTCTCCTCTGTTTTTAGTCGGTGGTACTGGTTTATATATTCGTTCTATTGTTCAAGGGTTGAAGATTCCTAGAGTTGAACCACAGCCAGAATTGCGATCGCAGTTGGAATCTCTTGGTCAAACCCAACTCTATCAAATGTTACAACAAGTTGACCCCATTGCGGCACAAAAAATTCACGCCCATGATTTGGTGCGGACATTGAGAGCATTGGAAGTATATTATGTGACTGGATTGCCGATTTCTGAACAACAGGGGGAAAATCCACCGAGTTATCCGATTTTGCAGATTGGTTTAGATTGTACAGCAGAAAGTGTAGGGATGAGAATTAGCGATCGCACTGAAAAAATGATAGCAGATGGTTTAGTTGCCGAAGTAGAATATTTATCTCAAAAATATGGCACTGATTTATCTTTATTAAATACCTTGGGATATCAAGAAATTAAACAATATTTAGCTGGAGAAGTGACTTTAGAAGCCGCAAAAGAATTAATTATTCTACATACAAAACAATTTGCCAAACGTCAACGCACCTGGTTTAGAGCATATCCCCAAATTGAATGGTTTGATTCAGAAAATCCTGATTTATTAGAGCAGGTTTGGTTACGAATCAGTAATTTTATTGCATATCAAATGTAGGGAAGGGGGCTAGGTTTCTAAGGTTTATTAGTTTAATATCATACTTTTCAAACAACCTCTTAAAAAGTTATCAGTTGACAAATTAAAAGATTTAAGAGAAGCACTATTAGACTTTTCAAATGTAGCTGATTTAGTCATTTGGTTAAATAAGCAGAAAAGAGGCTGAGTTTAGTGCAATCACTAAAGACATCGCCCTTATTAAGCTATAGAATTTCAATGATTGATTTAACTCTCAGTCTATATTTGTAAACATTCTTTGGTATAATGCACAAAGGTTTAGGTAAATTGAATTAATGGCAAAAAAGAAACGACATAGAGAACATATAATAGCAGATTTGAGCGTAAATCATGTTGAACGATATGTGTTTTTATGTGGTTATTCTGTAGAAAGAGTTGAGTATGATTATGGGTTTGATTTAATTCTTTTTACATATAATATAAATAGTGAAATTGAAAATGGTCAAATTTACCTACAATTAAAAGCTACAGATTCTCTCAGAACACTTGCAGATCAAGAAACTATTACTTTTAGCATAGCGCGTTCTGACTTGGAATTGTGGTTGTTTGAGCCTATGCCGTGTATTCTAATTGTATATGACGCTCAGTTAGATATAGCTTATTGGTTATACTTACAGGCATATTTTGAAAATTGTCCAGGTTTTGATCTATCTAAAATTGGTGAAAGTGTTACCGTTCATTTGCCTAAAACGAATATACTAGATCAAGAAGCAATCAAAAAATTTGCTGAATACCGGAATGATATTCTAAACCAGTTAAAGGGAGTGATTCGTCATCATGGTTAGAGATATTCAGTTTACTGACCTAGAACAATTACTTTTCAAGATAGGTTTTACTAAAGTACCAACAACAGGTTCTCAAAAAATCTATCAATATCCATTGTCAGGAACTTTAGTTATTTTACCAGCTTACGAACAACAGGCTTATGTTCAGTTCGTGCATTTGGTAGCTGTACGTCGAATATTGGTTGAAAATGGGTTAATCAATACAAATTCTTTCGACAGTTTTTTAGGAAAAGTTGCAAGCTAAAATCTCACCTATAATTACACTGTCTAAATATTATCTAAAATCTCCCTTACCCAAACTTCCTGTTCAGGAAATAAAGCAATTTACTTATTTTTACACCGATGGTATTTTTTTGTTAACCTACTTATTTGTCAATATCGGATATTTTTGGTACATAGAAATAAGTAACCTAAATGGTTAAACTGTACCCTATACATGACATCAAGCATAGTGAGTGCTAAACGTCTACCAGAAACCACTGCCCATGTGAGAATTACCAGCCAATCTTGGCAACAGGGCCTGCTTGAAGGTGAAGTCAGCGCGGGTGATTTTGAGTGGCATTTCCAGTGGTATTTCCGCCGAGGAGAACTGACTGTGAAGCCTTCCCAAGGTCGTGCCTTGATTAAAGAACCTCTAGGTCGTTTTTTAGAACAAAAAGATTATCAACTAGAACCAGGAGGTGATTATGTTTTTACAATTCGGGCTGAACTTTAGATACTGGTAAATCAATTCAGCACTCAAGAGTCAACACCAATACCAGTTAGGCGATTTAAGTATCTTTCGATTAAAAGAATGGCTACGATATCATCTACCGGTCTTGGGGGTTGACGCATCCCCTTGGGTAAAAGTTTTGTAAGTCCTTGTGGTGGGTACATTTGCCAATAGCGATCGCGTGCCTCTAAACTCGTATAACGCTCATCTATTAAAATGATATTCAACGGTTCTATTAATTGCTGATTTAATTGCTGTCTCCACTGTTTAGCGGTCGTTTGATCTCCCATCACCACCAAAGACACAGGAAACCTTTGCCGTAATGACTCAATTGTAGCGATCGCTTCTCCAGCCAAAACAACTTGATGATAAAACAATTGCCGATCCAGTCCCATCACTGCCACACCACATTTATCTCTACCTGGATCAAAACCCAAAATTACTGGTTGTGTAGGTGAAAAGTCTTGATTAATCATTGTTGGTAATGGGTAATGGGTAATGGGTAATGGGTAATGGGTAATGGGTAATGATTTTCCTATGGAGGTAAACGATTTTCCTATGGAGGTGAACGATTATTCTATGGAGGTGAACGATTATTCTATGGAGATGAACGATTTTCTTATGGAGGTGAACGATTTTCTTATGGAGGTGAACGATTATTCCATGAAGATGAACGATTTTCCTATGGAGATGAACGATTTTCCTATGGAGATGAACGATTATTCCATGAAGATGAACGATTTTCCTATGGAGGTGAACGATTATTCCATGAAGATGAACGATTTTCCTATGGAGATGAACGATTTTCCTATGAAGATGAACGATTATTCCATGAAGATGAACGATTTTCCTATGGAGATGAACAATAATTTCTACCTCCCCTACCCCCCTGCCCCCTGCCCCCTACCTCCCCTGCCGCCTAACTATTAAGTGCTAAAAACAACTTTTCCATCTAGAATTGCTATTAGTTTCACCCTCAAGGGTCCTACAGTATAAGTATTGTCTGCGGCGATCGCCTTAATTTCCAGTGGGGTAGTAGACTGCTGCAATTGGCTAAAAAAGCGCAAAAAAGTCCCATCAATTTGTACACTTTCCACAATTCCCGCATTGCGAGCGCGAAATTGAGAAGCAGAAATTAGTAAATCTAGACGTTGACGCAGTTGGTACGAAGTCATAGTTTTCATATCAGCAGAACTAGAAGCGAGAACTTCACCACTAGAAAATACCAACTGATTGCGTGTGACATCCGCAAAAAATTCTATCTGATCTTCCCCCCTCACATAATTACCAGCAGAAAAAATCCGCACCACATATTCTCGACCATCATTAATCTGTTTAACTAACTGTTCTACCCGTTCTTGCGTCACCCGCAATATTTCCGCATTTCCCGGATTAGCACTAGGTTCTGTTAATTCAATATTTACATTACGGTTAGCTTCTTGCAAAATTTTGATCACTACCTGACGAGCAGCACCAGGTTGATTGACCTGCACCACACCAGAAGCTAAAACTTGACCCCGAACTATAGCCAACTTACCCAGACGTAAATCACGGTATGATTGGTAATATTTCTCTAACCTTGCTACTTCCTGTTCCAAATATTTTTGCTGTTTTCCCAATTCTTTGAGCAAAGATTCCCTTTTGGCAATGATTATTTCTCGCTCTTTAATTTCTCGGTTACGTTTTTGAATAAGTTGATCTAACTGGGCAATTTGCCGATCGCGCTTGTCAATGGCTGTTTTTGCTTCATCAATAGCCTTCTTCGCTTCCGCATACAACCGTTCTCGCTCAATTTTCAACTGTTCAACCGCCCCCTTTAACACCTGACGCTGATTCTCCACACTCTGCAACTCATCAATAGCCTGTTGGTACTGAGTCACCACCTGGCCGAGTCGCTTTTGGCTACGTTGGAGTCGGGTTTGGGTTTTAGCTTCTTTGGCAATAGTCCGGTTGAGTTGGGCTTGCGTTGCCTTTTGTTTGGCATTCACCGCCCGCAATGATAAATTAGTTTTTTGTAAATCTTCCTGTGCCTGACTCTGTTCTTTCTTCGCTTGGTTCAGCCTTTCCTCTGCCTCGCTTTTTTGAGTTTCAGCAATTTTTAGCTGTTCTCGCTTATTTCGCAGGTCTTTTTGAATATCCTCTAACTCAAAAACTCCCTTCCGTAAACCTTCATCCGCAGCGAATAAAATCCCTAGAGTTGAGGCAGAAATTAAACTGCCAGTAAAAATAGTTACTAATACAGCCGTGTTTTTTGGCCGCAGCTTAAAGAGTGAGAGACGAGCTTTGCCAACCCGTGTACCGATGCGATCGCCCACGGTGGCAATTACGCCTCCCAAAAGTAAAATTGCAATGATCAGGATGTACCCAGTGGCCATCTTTTAGTTACCCAATGGCTTGTAGATCCAGCCTACTACCTTCAGCCATCGACTGGGGGAGATAGAAGCATCGCCAAAGATTAAATAATTCAATGTTTGGATTTACCTCCAAATCTAGGTTTCATCACTAAAAATACAATCCTGACCACTGCGATCGCCCCAATTATTTTAAGTAAACTGCTTACTTAAAGTAACAGGTTTATGGACAGTAATCTTCTTTTTGTGAATAGAAATCATCTTTTTTTCGCGTAAATCACCAAGCAATCTGGTGACAGTCACGCGAGTAGAACCAATGGCCTCAGCGATCGCCTGATGGGATA
Source organism: Cronbergia sp. UHCC 0137 (assembly GCF_034932285.1). Lineage (NCBI taxonomy): Bacteria > Bacillati > Cyanobacteriota > Cyanophyceae > Nostocales > Nostocaceae > Cronbergia > Cronbergia sp. UHCC 0137. The sequence goes on along the minus strand of NZ_JAYGHC010000018.1, from coordinate 73,118 downwards.
ACTTCAGATCAATCGTAATGCCATCAGCACAAGGAACACCAAAATCACGGCAGAGAATTAACAGAAAACTCACCAACCGCGAACCCATATCCCGGTGAGCTAAGGTTTCTATCATCATTTCTGTTTGGAGAATCCGCGAAGAAAGACCCCTTAACATCAACATTGATAATTCAGGATTTTCCTTCAGTGCTTGCTCTACTTGTTCAATTGGTGCAGAAAGCAACTCTACAGTTGTAAAAGCCACTGCATGATAAAACCTATCAGACTTGTTACCCGTTAGCAACGACAACACACCAAAAACGCTATTTTCCCGCAGCAGCGCCACCGTTATTTCTTCTCCAGCCTCGTACACCCTGGAAAGCTTGACAGCACCTTTGAGAAGAAAATAAACTCGTTCGGCAGGATCGCCAGGAAAAAAGATCGTCTTGTTGCGTTCAAATGTTTCCACAACCGGAGGAAACGCCCCGGTTGCCATTTGACGAAAAACATTTGCTAGGGCTTTATCTTGTGTCACGATCATCTCCCTTCCCCTACCCAATGCCGAAAAAACAAAAACTAATTACCTAAGAATACACCTGAAAAATCAAGAAAGCATCATTAATCTTTCTATTTGTTACTATACTCAAATTGACCGCTTTCTGGTCATCTGTTGATCATAATACATAATTATTGTTCCTTTCAACTATTTATGTTGCTAAATAGTTCCACTATCTGAAGTGAACACTATTTAAAATCAAATTAAAATCAAAGGATTTTTTTAGAAAGATTTTATCTCTCTTGAGAAGTTGTTAAAAACAGCAACAGAAATTTTGTTGCAGTTCACACCATCCCCAAGTAACATTAAAAAAATTCTTTGAAGAAGGAGTCAGGAGTCAGTAGCCAGGAGTCAGAATAAATGAGTGAGGGATTCATACCCACCACCAATTAGGGCTTGTTGATAGCGTAGCCTGCCGTTAGGCATATAAATCTCAAACGAAGATATATCAAGGGTTTGAAGGTGAAAAAAGGTGAATCAAGTGCAAGGAATAAGCGTTGAAA
>NZ_JAYGHC010000018.1:0-72045 GCF_034932285.1 Cronbergia sp. UHCC 0137 | reverse complement strand
CTTCTCTTCTTCTAATTCTTCCTCCGGTCACTGAGCGTAGCCGAAGTGCTGACTCCTGACTCCTGACTCCTGACTCCTAGCCCTAACGAAAAGACCTTTTCATCAAACCCTAATTAAAACCACCAAATCATAGATTTAGCGGGGTCTTGAACCCAATTATACATCCGCCAGTAGTAGATAATTCATTTTGATTTCTGACTCTTGACTTCTGTATTCTTTTTGATCAACCATCAACAAAATTCTGACAAAATAGGGTCAAATTCTAGTATGCTCCTAATGATCGATCGCATTTACAATTTCTATGCTTAATCTATCCGGGAAAAACGCCTTAGTTACAGGTATTGCCAATAATCGCTCCATTGCCTGGGGCATAGCCCAACAACTCCACAAAGCCGGGGCTAACTTGGGCATCACCTACTTGCCAGACGACAAAGGCAAAATGGAGAAAAAAGTGGCAGAGTTAGTGGAACCCCTTGCTCCTAGCTTATTTTTGCCTTGTAATGTTGAAAACGACGGGCAAATCCAATCTACCTTTGACACCATCCAGAAGGAATGGGGTAAATTAGACATCCTTGTTCATTGTCTGGCTTTTGCCAACAAAGACGATTTAACTGGAGATTTCAGCAAAACCTCACGCTCTGGTTTCAATAAAGCCTTAGAAGTCAGCACCTATTCACTATTGCAATTAAGTGGAGCCGCTAAACCCTTAATGACAGAGGGAGGTAGTATTATTACTCTCACATACTTGGGCGCAGTCCGGGCGATTCCTAACTATAACATTATGGGCGTAGCAAAAGCCGGCTTAGAAGCCAGTGTTCGTTATTTAGCCACTGAACTCGGTTCACAAAATATTCGGGTAAACGGCATCTCCGCAGGACCCATCCGCACTTTAGCATCTTCAGCAGTAGGGGGAATTTTAGATATGATTCATCACGTAGAAAAAGTAGCTCCCCTCCGTCGTACCGTCACCCAGCTAGAAGTCGGAAATGCTGCGGCTTTTTTATGTAGCGATTTAGCCAGTGGCATTACCGGGCAAATTCTCTATGTAGATGCCGGGTATGAAATTATGGGGATGTAATCGAACAGAATTTAATAAGTTAGCACTGTGAAACTCTGACAACACCGATCTATTTATCAATCACCTGCCGTAGAATATGGGTACAATCTTGTACAACAACGTGTTATGCGGCTTCTTCTCGGTAAATGCCACCAACGCAGAATTAGACATTACAGAATATTTCGATATCTGTGGAAAAAACCACCCGAAAACCGCACATTCTCAACCCACCGTCTGACTCATTCCAGCTACGACTGGGACTACGACAAAGTTCAGCACCAAAGTTCCACGAACCACCCCTTACTACCCGACGATATTCAGCACCACCAACTTCCCAAACACTACCATCTGTTGGCGCATCATAATAATTATTATGCCAAGGATCGGCACACCATTCCCAAACTAACCCGTGCATATCATACAATCCAAAGGCATTGGCAACTTCAAAACTACCCACATCTGTAGTTTGGGGACGAAATTTTCTTTTTGATTCCACAGCATAAGAATCAACACCGCTATAATTCACCAATTCACGAGTTATAGTTTCCCCAAAGTGAAAGGAAGTAGTAGTTCCCGCACGACAAGCATATTCCCATTCAGCTTCACTGGGTAAACGATATTCTCTCCCAGTTTTGGCCGATAATCTCAAACAAAATTCTACTGCTTCATACCAAGAGACGTTTTCAACGGGAAGATTTGCACCTTTGAATTTAGAGGGGTTGGGATTTAAATTTTGTTGGATTTTTGGTAAACTTACTACAGCCCTCCATTGTGCTTGAGTAATGGGAAACTTACCCATAAAAAACGGTTTGATTGTTACTTGATGTTGGGGACGTTCATCTGCATCACCTTCAAAAGCTGGTGAACCCATCATATAATCTCCACCAGGAATTGAAACCATTTCTAAAGTAGTGTTTCTATGCAATTCCTCAGCAAAGTATTTTGCACTGCGTCTGTTGCGCTGAATTTCTCTCCCTGCTGTGTCTACAATAACTAAATAAAATTCAAAGGTTTTTAAAGGAGGTAACGGTACTATAACTTTTGGTGGTGATTGGGGAACAGAGGGAATTTTTAGCACTCCAGGAAATTGTAAAAGATGCAAATCTTCCAGAACTTCTGTTGCTGACTGATATCTCTCACTGGGAAAATGTTTTAGCAACTTATCTAAGATTTGTTTTAAACCATCACTAATGATTATCCCTTTTTCTTGTAACCGTTCATTCCATAACCATTTCGCATTCATGGGATCATAAAGATAGTCGTTAAGATTTCCGTAACTATCTTGTAAAGGCAAATCTTGGGTTAAAAGACGAATACAAGTTACACCCAAGGAATATAAATCACTCGCTTGACAAGCAAATCCGGCCATTTGTTCTGTGGGTGCATATCCTAAAGTATAAATAACTGTAGCTTGTCTAGCTAAACTGGTTTGAGTGACTTGTTTTGCACCACCAAAGTCAATTAAAACCGGTTTACCGTCACTATCACGACGAATTATATTTTCCAGTTTAATGTCTCGGTGAATAACATTTCGCTGGTGAATAAAATCTAGAACTGGCAATAAATCAGCTAAAAGTTGGATAATTTCGGTTTCAGTATAAGCTTTTTCTTGAATTTCTTGGAGGAGTGTTTTACCAATAATAAATTCCTGAACTAAATGCAAACTAACTCCTTGTTCAAAGTAAGCTAATAGTCGGGGGATTTGGGGATGATTTTCTCCTAATTCATACAGTCTAAAGGCTTCTTCTTTGAAAAAGTCTGCTGCTTTATTGAGTTGGGTTGTTCCCCGCACTTGGGGGAAAAATTGTTTAATGACGCAAGGTGCATCTAATCTATCTATATCTTCTGCTGCATAAGTCTTGCTAAACCCTCCTTCACCAATTAATCTCAATACACGGTAACGGTTTCTCAGGGTTGTACCAAAGTTACTTTGTCCGCAATTGAGACAGAATTTACTGGTGTCTGGGTTGAAGGGGTTTGAACAATTGGGATTTTGGCAAATTTGCATAATGAGGAGGAGGTAGCACCTTTTCCAAAGTCAGACCCAATATTATTTACTTAAAAAAAATGTATTTAGTTGTGTGTTTGAAGTGTCAAATTCAGGAAAAAAATTTGTTTAACTGTGTGGAGAGTTATTTAAATTCAAAAGTGCCTATATATATGTACGCACAGATTCCCATTCTAAAATAATATAGGAACTCAGGATTTTTGTCAACTAGCTAGTTGATTAATTTAAATAATAACTTGATGAGAATAAACAGATAGAGTAATTGACAACTTTTGAATGATTACATCTGTAAGATTTAGGCATTGATAAACTTTAATAGCAAGAGTCGAAATTTATTGTTTTATTTCCACATTTAAATCAGGAAGCCCCTGTAATTTTTCAATGGGTATTTTTTCTTCTAACGATGGAACAAAAACTGTCAATGCCTTTGGTATGCACTTAATTTCTACGGGAGTTGTACCGATAATCTCTCCATCTACTACAACTTTTTGCGGTGGATTTGTGGTGATTTTGAACTCTTTTGCTCGTAAATAACCAATATCATTTCTTTCTACGGGAGTTTCGGTGGCAGCAGTTTGAAATAAATGGAATGTGGCAGCGATCGCTCCGGCTCTATTCTCTGGTGCTACAATTGTTAAATCTAGTAATCCATCATCAAAATTAATCCCTGCTGGACCCTGGGCTAAAACTGATGTGGCAGGTGCAGCATTGGCAACGGTTACAGATGAAGCAGAAGTTGTAATGATTTTATCTTCAGTTTCAATTTCCACCTCAAATTTTTGCAAATTCCCCAATTCTTGGATACCTGCTAAAATATAGGCTAACATCCCAAAACGATTTTTAGCTTCTCGGCCTGTCCGTTCGATGGTATCTGCTTCAAAGCCAATACCTACTAATAATATCATGATTTTATCATTACAAGAAGCTACATCTATAGTTCTGGTTATACCTTGTAAAATTGTCTGACAAGCAATAACAATATTGTTAGGAATACCTAAAGCTGAGGCAAAAGCATTAGCTGTTCCCCGCGAAATAATCCCCAAGGGAATATTACTATTCACAACTGCCTCAGCTACTGCGGATAAAGTACCATCTCCCCCAGAAGCAATTATGCAGTCTACCCCCCGATTTATCGCTGCATAAGCTAATTCATCAGCATCAATTTCTACTGTTGTTAGATATATATCTAAATCAATTTCTGGCTCTAATAATCCCCTAATCTGATCTAATTCTAATTCTGGATTACCCTGACCTGCAACTGGATTAAAAATCAAGCAAGCGGAACGATTCATAAATATCAAAAACAGTTTTAACTGTATACTCTCACCTATCTGCCAACTGCCATATCAAATTACTTATAACATTGTTGTAAAACTTTAACGTCTGTCTCATGACATAGGAATCCTATTTCATGGATTTAAGTAATTGATTTTTTAAAGAAGCCGGGGATCTTGTTTTTGTTGTAGCATTTAGGTTATTCCAAACCCCTTTTTTGTGTGTGTTGTAATTGTGCTAACATCTGTTCTACGGTTTGAGCAGGTGCAAGACATTTTAATCCTTGACAAACTAAACCAATACTTTCTCTTGGTAAATCTGATACTACACTAAACACCGCCGTCGGTAAATAGGTGGGAAGCAAAGAATTAATTGGCTCAATGGTACTACGAATTAAAGTTGAGTTACGATACCAATCTAAAGCTGTAAATAAGCTAGGACAGGCTTGGGGGGATTGATTCATCACACCTCTAAATGATCTTAAACCTTGTTCTGCTAAGTTCAGGTAATGCAGATTGTCAGTTAAAAGAGCTAAACGAACTAAGTTAGCGATCGCTATTCCATTGGCTGATGGTGTAGCATTATCCATATAACTACGTTCCCGCACAATTAAATCTTGACTAGCATCGCTGGATGTGTTATAATACCCACCCAATTCAATACTCCAGAGAAATTCGTCAAATTCTTCTTGCACAGTTACAGCCCTTTCCAACCAAAAAGACGGATGATTTTGTAAACAAGCTTGGTGTAAATCTAGCAAAGCCTTAATAAAAAAGGCGTAATCCTCAGATTGAGCCAACACAGTGGCTTCACCCCCATAATTGAGTCTGTGAAAACGCCCATTCACAAACTGATGATCTAAAATAAACTGTGCTGCTGCTGCTGCTAATTCTAAGTAACTTGGTTCTCCAAACACCTCAGATGCCCTAGCTAAACCAGAAATCATCAAACTATTCCAGGCTACAATCATCTTAGTATCAGTCACCGCCGGAATCCGACCAGGCCAGTTAGTTGTTTTTGCTTCCTGATTATCACAAGCTGGGGGAAAAGTAGTTAATAACTCCGGTGCTGTTCCATACCTAACAGTAAACAACTTACTCAAAGCAACATCCAAAGTTTGACTCAGTTCTCCTGGGTGCAACCTTTGTAAAACATTGTTTCCTTCAAAATTACCATGAGGTGTGACTGTAAACTGCTGTTGTAATTCCTGCAATTCTATTGGTGTTAAAAGTTGTTCTAATTCCCTGTAAGTCCACACATAAAAAGCCCCTTCCTCCGGTTCTGCGGCAGTAGCATCAGTAAAACTATCAGCATCTTGAGCAGCATAAAAATAACCAGTAGGCGCGGTCATTTCCCGTTTTAACCATTGGAAAGTTCCTGCAACAGCCCTTTCAAAAGCTGGTTCTTTTACGCCCGCACTCCACAAATTCGCCAAATATTCGACAATTTGGCCATTATCGTAGAGCATCTTTTCAAAATGGGGTACAGTCCAAGTCGGATCAACCGTGTAGCGATGGAAACCGCCCCCAACATGATCATAAATTCCACCCAGAGATAAATCTAGTCCCCTTTGAGTGCAAATTTCCAGACCATTGTAGCGAGATTGATCATTAAAGCGAATGCCGTGTAAAGCTAACTCTGCATAGGGGATCATGGGAAACCTGTTCCCACCTTGCTGAGAATTGATGATCCCCGCAGTAGTTTCCCAACCCCGACGGAGTAATTGATGATCTGCAACTTCCCCAGACGCGCCATTTTGTAATGCAGCAGCAGAGAGAAGCGCCTCCACAATCGTGGCTTGGCGTTGGTGTAAATCATCCTTTTCTGTATCGTAATAATTGCGTAATGCGGCTAACACCTGCAAAAACCCAGGACGACCATAACGAGGTTCTGTAGGGAAATAAGTTCCAGCGTAAAAAGGGACTAAATCATCAGGTGAGAGAAAAATATTTAAAGGCCAACCACCTTGACCAGTCATCATTTGCAAACTTTGCATATAGATGCTATCCAGGTCAGGACGTTCTTCCCGGTCTACCTTAATGGGGAGGAAATTAGTATTCATGTACTGAGCGATCGCTAAATCAGAAAAAGCCTCGCCCTCCATCACCGTACACCAGTGACAACTAGAATAGCCAATAGAAAGAAAAATAGGTTTATTTTGCGCCCTTGCAGTGGTCAGTGCTTCATCACACCAAGGCCACCAATCAATGGGGTTTTCAGCGTGTTTGCGGAGATAGAGACTCTTAGCTTCAGCAAGGCGATTAGTCATGATTAAATATAGAATTATAGGTAGTTACCTTCTTTACCTAGTCTACCTTTTTCTAGTCAAATAATCCTAGCTAAAAATCTCATCCAGCAACATCTTTCTAAAGTCAGAGAAAATATAGTCTGTAGGGTGCGTCAGACAGAATAATCCAGACGAAAATCACTAATTTTCAGATTCTGACGCACCTGACTTCTAAACAAGCAAATTAGATCATTAAAAGTTATTAAAAAGTAATCTGTAGGGTGCGTCAGACAGAATAATCCAGACGAAAATCACTAATTTTGAAATTCTGACGCACCTGACCTCTAAAAAAGGTTTCAGGTTTTTGGAATCCCATAGTTAGTGCGGTGCGTCAGATAGAGAAAATCTGTTATGTATTAAATTATCGGGTCTGACGCACCCTACAAGAGATAAAATCAATGCGTAACTCCTGCTTACGTGATTAAACGTTATTTAAAAGAGCGTAATACTAGACTGATAATTGATGATGGTGTTGCTGGCATAGATGATCTATTGCCCGGAATTTGCGTGTTAATATTGAGTTGTACCATTAAGTGAAGTAAAAAAGTAATTAGGGCAGCTTGGATAAATTTTTCCAGCATATTACACCTCTATGGGGATAGATAATATTTCAAGTAAGATCAGTAGACATACCCACGAATTAACCTCAAAGCCTTGTTAATCAAAGATCAAAACTAATTTCTAGATAAGTCCATTTGTTCGGAATACACTTCGTAATAGTGATTTACCGGATTGAAAGAACATACCCGGACAATTGCTCAGATAAATTCTCAAAAAATGTGAATAAATTTACTTTCAATTTCAAATCTGGATTTTAAGTAATAGGTAACAAGAAGAGACATTTTCATAATTTTGGGTGTGTGCAGTTCACCATAGTTACTTAGACTGCCATGACAGTCAAAAAGTGCCAGGATTTGAAAAATTAGAGTATTAGCAGCTATCTTCCCCCTCAGTTCCCACCAATCATCAACAGTTTTGGATAGAATAAATGGAAAATAGCCACAAACACGCCCAATGATTCCTATCGTTATTGAACAATCAGGTCGAGGTGAACGCGCCTTTGATATTTACTCACGGCTGTTGCGTGAGCGTATTATCTTTTTAGGAGAACAAGTTGATAGCACTCTAGCCAACTTAATTGTTGCCCAATTACTGTTTTTAGATGCTGAAGACTCGGAGAAAGACATTTATATGTACATTAATTCTCCTGGTGGTTCAGTGACGGCGGGAATGGGGATCTTTGATACTATGAAGCATATCCGCCCCGATGTCTGTACTATTTGTACCGGATTAGCAGCAAGTATGGGCGCTTTTCTTCTCAGTGCTGGTGCTAAAGGTAAAAGAATGAGTTTACCTCATTCTCGCATTATGATTCATCAACCTTTAGGTGGCGCTCAAGGACAAGCAACGGATATCGCCATTCAAGCCAAGGAAATTTTATACCACAAGCGTCGGCTAAATGAGTTTTTAGCTGAACATACCAGTCAGCCCATAGAGCGCATTGCTGAAGATACCGAACGGGACTTTTTTATGTCTCCAGAGGAAGCTAGAGAATATGGCTTGATTGACCAAGTAATTGATCGTCATGCTGCTGGTAGCCGACCATTAGCTGTAGTTTAAAATAGTTTCAATTTGAAATCTAGGCGGTTTCTAACCGCCTTTTTAATCGAACCGAACTCGTTATAATTATACTAAACACGGCTTAATTATTTGATTTTGTGGGTCATGGTTTAGCAGCTACGCAACGTAAATTAATTTAGAAATGTTGAATATTACAAACAATCAAAAACAAGATATGTTTGAACGTTATGAATTGCAAGATAATATCATATTTAAGGGTGATGCTATCGACATTTTATTAAATCATATTCCCTCAGAATCAGTAGATTTAATTTTTATTGATCCTCCCTATAACATAGGTAAGAAATTTGGTAATTTCCATGATCAATGGGAATCAGAATTAGAATATATTAATTGGTCATATCAATGGATTGATCAATGTATTCGTGTATTAAAATCAAATGGCACAATTTATGTAATGACAAGTACCCAAGCAATGCCTTATTTTGATATTTATTTGAGACAAAAATTAACTATACTTAGTCGAATAATATGGCATTATGATAGTTCTGGAGTACAAGCAACAAAATACTTTGGTTCAATGTATGAACCTATTCTTTATTGCGTAAAAGATAAAAAAAATTATATTTTTAATGCTAATGATATCAAAATTGAAGCAAAAACAGGCGCGCAACGTAAACTCATTGATTACAGAAAATTAGTCCCAACTCCCTATAATACAGAAAAAGTACCTGGCAATGCTTGGTATTTTCCCCGTGTGAGATATCGCATGGAAGAATATGAAAACCATCCTTCACAAAAACCAGAGTCATTACTAGAAAGAATCATTTTAGCAAGTAGTAATGAAGGAAGTTTAATACTTGATCCATTTGCTGGAACATTTACAACTGCTGCGGTAGCTAAACGCTTAGGGAGAAAATCTATCAGTATTGAATTACAAGAAGAATATCTAAAAATCGGTTTAAGACGAGTTTTAGGAATGCAAGAATATAAAGGAGAAAAACTTTTCCCCCTAGACAAAAACCATAATATAAAAAACAAAAATAGTAAAAAATTAGATTTAGGGTTTATACAGGGGAACATTTTTGATGGAAACACTACAGCATAATTTTACGCAAACAATAATTACCATTGTTAATAAATATTTTCCTGGATATGGAGATACTATTTTAATTAACAGTCAATTGTTGCAGTATATCAATATCAAAACTAAGGCTGCAAATCGTGGTTCAAAGTCAAGAGCCAGCTTTGCTAATCATTATGCTATATATGTTTTAGTTGAAGATTATTTACAAAAAGAATTTCATATTAAAAATGGCTATGAAGATTATGAAGGCGCACAATTTACGGCACTTTTAAAGAGACAAAGAGAACTACCTTTTGGGAGTAAACTTCAAAATCATGCTCTTAACCATCGTTTGAATGAAGAATTTAAAAAATATTTTTCGACATCTCTTTATTTACCAATCATAAGAGATATTAAAACCAACCGATATTGGATAAATGAAAATTTGCTTAAAATCGAAATTAATCATGAAAAAATTAATATTGCTCAAGCAGTCAAAGATATTATTGATACCTATATTAAAGCTAGAACACAGGTATTTAATGATTTTATTAACCGTTGTCAAGAAATGATTAGTATAGGCCAACAACAACCAGAAGAAGCAATTAAGTTTATCAAAGAATTAATAAATCCCTATGAAGATGCAAGAGTTTTTGAAATTGTTAGTTACGCCATTTTGAAAGAGTATTATGCTGGACAAAAAATATATTGGGGTTGGTCACCAGATGACCTAAATGTTGAATATTTAGCTCTATATAAAACAGGTCGTACAAATTCAAACGATGGTGGTATAGATTTTGTAATGAAACCTCTTGGTCGTTTTTTCCAAGTAACAGAAACAATAGATGCAGGTAAATATTTCTTAGATATTGATAAAGTACAAAAATATCCGGTTACTTTTGTTGTGAAAACTGATCGAACAATTGAAGATTTACGAAAAATAATTGAGGAACAAGCAAAAATAAGATACACAATTAATGCTGTTGTTAGTAGATATATGGAAGCTATAGAAGAAGTTATCAATATTCCCAAATTAATACTTCTTTTTGATCAAGTATTGGAATCTCAACGAGGTATACAAGTAATTGAACAAATAGTTTTACAAAGTCGAGTCGAGTTTAATATGGAAGAGGAATTTGTTGAGGATTAATCCTGGACATCCTGATTCAGACAATATCAGATATTTTCTCTAACTAGCAACTTACATTATTTATACAAAACTAATCCAGCGAAACCATCCAGATCAAAAATTCTAAAATTGGCTCGACTGGGGGTAAAGGATATTCTGTAATATCAATGGTGACAGAATTATCCTCCAGTTTTAAAAATTTCCAACTCGTGCCACTGGTGACAGAACCAAAAATTGTGGGAATAGTTATATTATTAGCAGCATTAAATTTTTGAGCAGCCACCATTTCGGCGATACACTGCCCTAAACCACCGTTAAGATTTTCTTTTTTTGCTTCTATAATGATAACGGCGGGGGCTTGAATTTCTAATTGGGTTGGTGATTTACTAATCAGAAAGTCACAAATACCATTGAGTCCAAGGTGAGGATCTACAGTAAAATCTTCTCCAGAAAACAGACTAATTTGACGATTTAATAATCTTCGCACTGCTGTTAAAACAGGACTAATAATCCATTCAGAACGGGCTTTTTCGCTACCCCTGGCGAGTACCAAGGGTAGACCTTCGGCTAGTTCTTGACGTAGTAAATCATCGGGCGCTACAGCAGGAATTTCAGGAAAAAACCGTCCTCCTTCATGGATGGAAATAGCTAACTCTTGACGGACTTTTTTAAGTGTAAAATCACTATAAGCCATAGTATGATTACGGGTTTGCTAAAAAAGTCTTTTCGTTGGGGCTAGGAGTCAGTAGTCAGGAGTCAGGAGAAGAATAGTCTTGAATCTGGTCTAGTGATAGGTAAATGAACAGTTTCAATGCTTATTCCTTCCACCTGATTTACCTTTTTAACCTTCAAACTCTTGATATATCTAAGTTTTAGGTCAATTAAGCAAGCCTTAATTAATCTTAAAAGCCGGCAATGGGATCTGGTTGAGATTCTAGGTAATTGAGAAAATCTGATAATTCTTCTTCACTGAGTAAAGAACGGGCAATTTTATTATAGGTTTTTTTCAGATGTTCTCGTCCCTGTTCCTTTGTCCAGCCTAATCGCTCTATCTCTACATCTGTTTTAGCAATTACATCAGATAAATTCACAGGTTCACCTTTATTGCTTCTTTTCCCAGTCCCTAATTGTCCAACTTCTTCCCTTGGACTGTAGCTGCGGGGTGTGAATGGTGTCACATTACTAGGAGGAGCGGTAGAAAGGGGTGGATAATCAGGTACTTCACCAGTAAAAATTTCCATCGCTTCCACAGGAGGGGGAGACTGATCTTCTGGGTGATAAGTTTCTCTTAAAGTTTGATTTTCAAGAGAATTTGTCATTGTCGCAGGCTGGCTATCGTATCCTGTAGGTGGTTGAGAAATTTCTTTGTTCGTTTCTACCGACCATTGACTACTGGCGACTTCTGTAGGGGTGTAGTGGGAATCAGTGACTACACCTGATTTTTTGACAATAGGGTTGAGTTGTTTTGAAGAAACGGGTTGAGAGGAAAATTGGACTTCTCCCCCAGCAGCATCATTAATTCCCAAAACCATTAAAGCCCGATTTCTAGCTTGGTCTTCAGCCACTTCAATGGTTTCTGCGGCGGACATACCAGTGGCACGGGTGACATTTTCAAGATTTATGCTCACTCGGACGATATATTTTCCTTGAAAAATCTGTACTAATTCGGAAACAATGCTGCCGTTGGGGTACAAGCTCTGAAATTGAGCCAACATAATACTGCCACCAATCTAAGTTTGTCCATTATACAGTGGGGAACTCTTAACAGGGAAATAGGATTATTTTTTAACAACTACACAGGCCAGAACCAATGCTATACTAATTACCCAAAGCGAAATCTAGAAGTATTTTCTGGAAGTGTACTCTAAATCTACAATAATAAAGATAAGGTTCGCCCTGACTGCTCGTTAAGCTGCTTACCTGATTGTTACCGATTCTACATATAGGAAAATTGGGTTAATCAGCAGTTTCTCCTAGTTAAGACTCAGATTCTGATGGCGTAAAATCACCTTCAATCTAATCAAACACTTGTGTTTCCCCTGTGTAGATACTTCCGGGTAGCATGGAGAGTTCTCTAAACCAAGTCTCTCACCAAACCTATTGTGTAATTACCAAGGGGGAAAAACCCAGTATTAGGAGTGCCTTGTAAGATTGGTTAGGTGAAGAAAGTTAAACGCAGGTGAATTTTGAGAGTGTCGTGGAGTGAGAAGTCCAAGCGGAGGATTCCTCTGATTGCGACTTTGGCAGCCTTGCTTTAGGGCAGTTGTTGCAAAAAGTGTATCTGTAGTCCGTGAGGATATACAGAGAAGAATCATAGTCAACAAAAATGATGTTTTGACCAAAGGTCGGTTCACTGCATGGAATTTTCAATCGCTACACTCCTTGCCAATTTCACCGATGATAAATTGGTAGCTCGTAAAGTCCTGGAAAAGAAACTTGGTTGTGAGGATGAAGATAGTTTAGAAAAACTACACATTGCTTTGGAGGTTCTGGAAAAAATTGGGCTTCTGGTGAAAGAACGGGGTAAGTATCGCCGGGTAATGGAAGAGGGGCTAATTGAAGCCAAACTCCGTTGTTCGAGTAAGGGCTTTTGCTTTGCAATTCAAGATGTGGAAGCCTCTGAGGATATTTACATTCGGGAAAGTCATCTCAGTAATGCTTGGAATGGCGATCGCGTTTTGGTTAGAGTTCTCAAAGAAGGCAGCCGTCGTCGCTCCCCAGAAGGAGAGGTGAAATTGATCCTAGAACGCTCTAATCACACCTTGTTAGCCAGAATTAAGCCCGTAGAAGGTGGATTTCGTGCTGTTCCCTTGGATGATCGCTTGCTGTTTGAACTCAAGCTGCAAAGCAATGACATGAAGTTGGAAGAAGCAATTGATCATTTGGCTCATGTCGAAGTCCTCCGTTATCCCTTAGCCCAATATCCTCCCCTCGGCCGGGTGGTGCAAATTCTGGGTAGTGATGCTGAAGCTGCTGCTGATATAGATTTAGTAACCTGTAAGCATGATTTATCTCGTACCTTTACAGATAATGTTGTAGATGCGGCTGCTAAGTTGCCCAAAAAGTTACTCAAGGCAGATTTGAAAGACCGGGTAGATTTACGGGATCTATTCACAATTACCATTGAAGGGACAACAGATGACTCTTACGTGGTTGAAAATGGGTTAAGTTTAGATAAAACTACCGATGAAGGCTGGACTTTGGTGTTTCATATCACTGATCTAACCCATTACATCCAAGCTGATGAACCTTTAGATAGAGAGGCACTAAAGCGGGGTAGAACGGTATATTTGGGAGAATTGGTGCTGCCAATGTTACCAGAATCCGTGGCAGAACGTTGTTCTTTAGTAGCAGGTAGCGATCGCCTAGCTCTCTCCTGTGTGATCATCATTCATCCCCAATCGGGAGAAGTGTTGGAATGGGAAATCATGCCCAGTGTAATTAATGTCAATACTGCCGTCAGTCAACTCCAAGCAGAGGCAGCTATTACAGGTCAACCAACTAACACCTCGGTAGAAAGCATCCAGGTATTGCAAGACTTGGCAACCTTAACCACAGCGATCAAAAAACAACGCTTAAATCGGGGTAGTTTACAGTTGAATCTGCCACCTAGCCAAAATCCCTACTATGATGAGGGGGTAATGGGGGCTGTAGTGATCAACGATGTACCAGTGCGATCGCTGTTGACAGAATTGGTACTTTTAGTAAATCAACTAATGGCCAATCACCTCGGCGCTGTGGGAGTCCCGGCTTTATGGCGAGTTCAAGGCACACCAGACTCGGAAGATGTCCAGGAAATGCTGAAACTAGCCATTAATTTAGGCGTAGAATTAACCCTAGATTCAGAATTAGATATCCAACCCCTAGATTATCAACATTTAACCAAAGCCTTTGCCGAATCTCCTTCTGAGCAAGTTTTGACCTATCTGTTACAAGATACTCTCAAGCCATCTGTGTACAGCATCACCAAAGGTCAACACTTCGGGTTAGCATTGCCAGAGTATCTCCATTTTAATGCACCTCTACGTCGTTACCCAGACTTAATCATGCAAAGAGTGTATATGGCACTACTCGAACACGGACGCGATCGCCGCAACACTCGTGTAAAAGAGCGTGTTAACCTACGTCACTCCTCCTGTCATGCAGAAATTAATTGGAACGTACTCCCCCCAGAATTGCAACAAGAACTGCAAAGCGATTTAACCAGGGTGATTGTCCAAATTAACGACAGAGAGAAAGAAGTCCAAGAAGCCGAAGCCGATTTAGCCGGTTTGCAAAGAGCCGCATTAATGAAACAACGCATCGGCCAAGTGTTTCAAGGGGTGATTACCGGTGTGCAATCCTACGGGTTCTTCGTCGAAATTGAAGTACCCACCGCAGAGTTAGAAATTAACACCAACCCCGGTACACCCCTGCGAGTTGAAGGACTGGTACACGTCAGTTCCCTCAAAGATGATTGGTATGAATATCGCGCTCGACAACAGGCTCTATTTGGCAGAAAAAACCGTGCTTCCTATAGATTAGGCGATCGCGTTGCCGTCCAAGTTAAGAGTGTCGATTACTACCGTCAGCAAATAGATTTAGTCACCGTTGGTAGCGATGGAGTACCCAAAAGTTTTGGAGTCAACAATGAAGATATCTCAGATATTTACCTATCAAATAACATTGATGTTGACCCCTTAGATGAATATGGTGAAGATGAGTAAAAGGGAATAGGGAATAGGGAATAGGGAATAGGAAATCAATTATTCTCCCCCTGCCCCCTGCCCCCTGCCCCCGGTCACTGAGCGTAGCCGTTCGCGAAGCGTCTCGTAGAGAAGTGCTGCCCCCTGCCCCCTGCCCCCTGCCCCCTGCCCCAAAAAAATCCGTGTCCAATAACACTAAACCTTTGATTTTAGGCGTATCAGGCGCATCTGGCCTGATTTACGCCGTTCGTACTCTTAAATTTCTTTTGGAAGCCGAGTATACGATTGAATTAGTTGCCTCTAAATCAACTTACATGGTCTGGCAAGCAGAACAGGATATCCGAATGCCCTCAGACCTTGATGGACAAGAACAATTTTGGCGAGAAGAAGCTGGAGTGCCACTAGCAGGTAAACTTAATTGCCATGGTTGGAGTAATGTCGGAGCCAATATCGCCAGTGGTTCTTTTCGGACTCTGGGAATGATTGTTATACCATGCAGTATGAGTACAGTGGCAAAGCTGGCAGGGGGATTAAGTTCTGATTTACTAGAACGAGCGGCAGATGTCCAAATCAAAGAAGGAAGAAAGCTAGTGCTTGTCCCTAGAGAAACCCCCTTTAGCCTAATTCATCTGCGTAACTTAACGACTTTAGCCGAAGCCGGAGTGAGGATTGTACCTGCTATTCCTGCTTGGTATCACCATCCCCAAACCGTCGAGGATTTAGTTGATTTTGTCATTGCCCGCACTCTAGACCAATTAGATATAGATTGCATCCCCATTCAACGTTGGGAAGGAACTAGATAAGGGGCAGCACTTCGGCTACGCTCAGTGACCAGGGGCAGGGGGCAGGGGGCAGGGGGCAGGGGAAGCAGGGGAGGAATAATTAATTTATCACCAATTACCAATTACCAATTACCAATTACCAATTACCAATCACCAATCACCAATCACCAATTATCAATCACCAATTCCCCTTTCTATGGCTTTAACTCGCTTAATTTTGTTAGTGGCAGTATTGGGAGGAATAACACTGTTATTAGTACAGAATTTGTCACCTGTCCTCCCATTAGTTTTTTTGGGTATGCGAACCCAAGCATTACCTTATGCTTTGTGGATTTTATTGAGCATTGCTGCTGGCGCATTTACATCTATATTGATTAATACCTTGTTTAAATTTGTCAATTATTCTACCGGACAAACACAAGTAAAATCATCTAAATTTACCGACAGTTCACCTCGTGTAGAGACAACTCCCAGGGAACGAGGTAAATCACCCCCAGTTAGTAAAACCGAGTACAATACCAGCAATGAATTTGATGATTGGGAAACAAGTCCTGGTGAAAATGATGATTGGAACGTACCATCTAATCCTAGCGTAGATAAAAATCAATCAACGCCAAAAGGTGATTCTCAATCAGATTCGGTTTATTCTTATGGCTACCAAGAACCCAAAAATACGGCTGTGGGAAAAACTGAATCTATTTATGATGCTGACTATCGGGTAATTGTCCCTCCACATCAACCAAAAACTAGCAATCAAGACAACGATGATGATGATTGGGATTTTTTTGAAGATGATGAATTTGAGGATGAGCAATCAAATCGGTGAACAAATTCTAGGTAATGCTACACTGTTGGCGTGATTCTTGTATGACTTTACCAGTCATGGCTGCTTCTTGCAAAACCATGAAAGCATTAAAGTCTTCCAAATCATACCGGACTGTTAAAAGTTTTCTTAATTGATTTTCTGCCTCCGTTGTCAAATAGCCAGTTGTTAAAGCTGTTTGTACAACGTCTCGAATTCGAGCCATAGCTGAAACGTCATTCATACCACATTCACCAGATTAGAGTTGATCAAGGCTAAGTATTTACTACGGGACATAAAAAACAAATCATCTCATTGGTATATTTACTTGTAAAGTTTGTATAATCGAGATAGAGCCTTGTTTTTTAGGTTGACAAAGTTTAGTTCCTTAAAGTTTCGGACAAAATATATGAATTTTCCATTAAGATTAAGAATACCCAAGGATTCCATCTATGTCAATTCACTGAACAACAATTCTTCAATTTATGATGAATCCTTGATGAATATGGCTGAATTATGATTTAAGCAGTAGTTTTACTAACAGTGTATTGTTAAATACGATTTTTTAGGAGTTTAAGGTTAAATGAATAACTTACTAAAAGGGGTAAACCTTTACTTAATAGGGATGATGGGCGTTGGTAAGACAACTGTAGGCGGCTTACTAGCAAAGCAACTTGGGTATAAATTTATAGATACTGATGAAGTTATAGTCCAAGCAGCAGGAAAATCTATTAATGAGCTATTTTCAGAAGAAGGGGAACAAGGGTTTCGTCGGTTAGAAAGTGATGTTTTAGCCCAGGTGTGTGCTTATACGAAGTTGATCATAGCGACTGGTGGGGGCATTGTGCTAAGGCAAGAAAATTGGAGTTATTTACATCATGGTTTAATAGTGTGGTTAGATGCCTCAGTAGAAATATTGATAAAGAGATTGGCAGAAGATCACACTCGACCACTGTTACAAGATTCAGACTTGAAAGATAAAGTGCGATCGCTCCTCGAGCAACGTCAACATTTATATTTTCAAGCAGATTTACGCATTACTATCACTGAATCTGAAACACCGGAACAAATTGCCAACCGCATCTTAGAAATAATTCCCAGTATTTTGAAGAGTGAGGAGTAAAAAGCTCCCTTATAAAGCACATCTAGATGGCTTCTCTACGAAATGCTAGGCTAACACTTGAACGAGAAGTTTCTCCATCCTCTAAAATGACTCAATTAATGAAGAATGAGTCAGTGCCATAAGCTATTATGGGACTGACTCAGATGTAAGCACTTGTTAGGGTTTACCTATCATTATTTAATGTGCCTTTATGAATAACGTTCAGAGCGCGTATGGCATAACTGCGTAACTCTCCGTCACTTATATGAACTGTATCCGCTGCTGCATTTGTATCGTGATGAAACTTACCTGCATAGTCATTTATTTCATGAAGTTCGGTTACTAATGGCTTTAGGTAAGAAAGTGGATTAGTTGAGGGAGCGACATTCACATCTCCAATAATCTGTCCAAAAAGTTTCCTCCTTTCCACATATCCTGGAAATCGTCGATGTAAATACCCCTCAAGTAATGGACGAATAGCTCTTGCGACCGTTCGTACATCAACTGACTGGCCGTTATTAATGAAATTATCCAGTGATTTATAGTTTTTATAGTAGTCAGAGGCACATTCACCATCAATATCAAATTCAGAAAAATTGGAGTAATTATTTTGAACCCGATTAATTTTAAGCAGTTGTGCTGAAATATTAACGTTTCTATCTTTCAGATCATCTCGAAGGTCGCGTAAGAAATAAGCATCATGTCCAAGCACAATTAACTGAGCTGATTTTCTACCAATGTTTCGTAAGAGTGTTTTTGTAGTATTTCGTCGATTAAGGTCTAGGCTACATACAGGATCATCTACTACGACAATCTTCTTATTGAGGTTTGGATCATCTTCAAGACGAGCCATGAAAAAAGCAAATGCTAATGTCCTCTTATCACCTTCGCTCAAAGCAGTCGAAAATGATGGAGCAGAATCTGATGAAAGCATTACATCTCGATCTTTTACCTTCAGATAGTAATTGGAACGAGGAAGTCCACCAACATGATCGGAACGTAATGCTTCGATCTGGAATAATGCACTAAACTTTTCCAATAGCTTGTTAATTTCAATCTGGTATTTTTCGAGAGTCGTTGTCATAAGACTATCAAGACTACTACGAGCATTTGCCTTTTGTATTTCATGTAATTTCTTTGCTTCTTTTGCGTCATTCCATTTCTGAATCAAGTCACAAACATTTTGTTCTTGACGAACTTTAATTCGTTTTAATTGTTCAATCTCTTGTTGTATTTGCTGAATATTTTCGCCAGCCAAATTTGCCTTAAAAACTGCGATCTCATCTATCGAAGTACGGATTGACTGGTTATATGTATTTACTGCAAAAAGTATTTTATCCCAGAGAGATATAGCTTGATAATTTTCTGCATCAGATCCTATAGATTCAAGAGGATTTTGCTGTTTGGCTTGTGCCAATTTATTAAATAGATCACGAATTTCCCCAAAATTACATAGTAACTGATCCCTATCAAAATTAGATTTTTGAGAATCAATATTAATATGTTCAGTCCATTCATTAGCTATAGACTGATTTTTTTCTACCGTAACAAAAAGCTCTTGGACAACCGCATCAGAAAGCCTTCTTTCAATATTTAGCGAAAGATTAGCAACTTGAAATTTAATATCTTTATAGGCTTGATTAAAATGAGTTTTGTATGCCATAATTAGGTCACTATTTTTAATAGCTTGTCCGCAATATGGACAATTATTTTCGCTCCCAAATGCTTGACCCTGACTCAGCCAATTCTCAAAGTGTGTATCAGAGTGTTTAGCGATATGTAAACTAACAGTTTCTTCAGCATTTTTTTCAATATCCTCAAGTGTTGTAGAAAGAATTTTGAAAAATGCTTCTAAGTTAAATTGTGGTTCTCTAAGTAGTTCTGGAGATGCTTTTCTTTGGAGATTTTCTCTATTTTTTGCAGTAGTAAATCGCTTTTCTAAAGAGTTAATCTTTTCGTCTACGTTTGGATCTGATTCTAAATCAGCAAATTTTACGAGTGTCATTTCTCCTCTATACTGATTCAATTCTCTCTCGACAATAGTTATTTCTTTTCCTCGCTCAGACGCTTTCTGTGTTTCATTCTCCACTTTTTGTTTTAATTGAACAGCATCTTCACCTAGCGCAAGCGCAAATTCTAATAATCCTTGCCTATGGTTTGGAGCAATTTCGGTACCAGAATATACGTTCTTATTAATAAATTCAGTGTCAAACACTAAAATATCCGGGTACGAACAAGACCATGTGATTCCGTCGAATGTAGGTTGTGGGCGAGAAGTCCCATTGTCGAAAAAGAGTTTTATCTCTGGAGCATTATCACTATCGACTGTCTTCCGACTACTAATTGATGCTGTATCATTTGTGGCACAAGAACGTAATATACTTGCTAGTGTTGATTTACCACGACCGTTTTCAGCATAAATCAAAGTAACTTTATTAAATGCAGGTGAAGTGCAGGTAGCATCCTTAAACAACCCTACATTTTTAATGTGCAATATTTTTTTGAGCATATCTATACCTTGTAAGTAAATTAAACTATAGTTAGTATACAGAAAATTTTACTTACATATACAGTTAGACCTAACTAAGTCACAATAAAACCATGAAAACTCTCTCTTCCTAAGAAAAACAGGTTTTATCCAGTCAAATCAAGATGAAGAGATTCGGTAAATCCTAAATCACAAGGCCTCATGGTTGGGAATAATGATGATTTTGATAAAATTATTGTGGCGAGTTGCAAATTCTTCTAAACTAACTGGATAGGTTTTAAATTTTAACATTTCCTCATAATGGTCAACGATAGAGAGTATATTAGGGAAGTTGAAGCGACTCGCGTGCGTGTCCTCAGCGAAGCACTACCTTACATTCAACAGTTTGTCGGTCGGACTGTGGTTGTCAAATACGGTGGTGCAGCGATGAAAGATAGCACCCTCAAGGATCAGGTGATCCGTGATATTGTATTTTTAGCTTGCGTCGGCATCCGACCGATTGTAGTGCATGGGGGGGGACCAGAAATTAATAGCTGGTTAGACAAATTAGGCATAGAACCACAGTTTAAAAATGGTTTGCGCGTCACCGATGCCCCCACAATGGATGTGGTAGAAATGGTGTTAGTCGGTCGAGTTAATAAAGAAATTGTGTCTTTGATTAACCAGGCCGGAGGCTTGGCCGTTGGACTTTGTGGCAAAGATGGTAATTTAATTACTGCCCGTCCTCAAGGACAAGAAGATATTGGCTTTGTGGGAGAAGTTAGTAATATAAATATCAAGGTTTTAGATATCCTTTCTAAAAGTGGCTATATCCCTGTAGTTTCTAGCGTCGCTGCCGATGATACAGGACAGGCTTATAACATTAATGCTGATACTGTGGCTGGAGAAATAGCTGCGGCATTAGGGGCAGAAAAGTTGATTTTATTGACAGATACTCAGGGGATTTTAAAAGATTATAAAGACCCCTCTACATTGATCCCTAAATTAGATATTCGAGAAGCCCGCGAATTAATTACCACTGGTGTAGTAGGTGGTGGTATGATCCCCAAGGTGACTTGTTGTGTGCGATCGCTCGCCCAAGGAGTCAAAGCCGCACACATTATTGATGGACGGATTCCCCATGCACTGTTGTTAGAAATCTTTACAGATGTGGGGATTGGGACAATGATTCTTGGTTCTCCATTTATGAAATAAGTAGGTGGGCGTTAAAAATTGTCGTTGGAGCAAGGGAACAGGGAACAGGGAACAGGAAGAGAGTTTTGGGCGATTTTACTTTTCTTCACATACCTTTAAATTTGTCCATTTATTGCCACAATTAGGTTAGTGCTGATTGTAGAAACCTGTGAGTACAGAAAGTTTAGAAATTGCCCAATCTCTCTACGAAAGAGGGAAAGCGGCCTTTGAAAATGGTCAATATCGTCAAGCTGTAGAAAATTTAGAAAAAGCCAATGCCCTTTTAACCCGGAATACAGGTTTGGGTGGTGAAGTGGGAATTTGGTTAGTGACAGCTTATGAAGCTGCTGGTAGAAGCCCAGAAGCGATCGCTATTTGTCAACAACTCCGAAAACATCCAAATCAAGAAACTAGACTACAAGCAAAGCAGTTAGTTTACATTTTACAAGCGCCCAAACTCAAAAGACCGAAAGAATGGCTAACAGAAATCCCCGATTTAACTGCACTTTCAGATAATGAATCAAACATTAAAATCACCGTCCAGCCAAAAAAATCGGCCTCTGTCCAGAAGCCTGTAGAACCGGAATATGTTGATTTAAGCCAAGTCAACACCAGAGATAATCGTTTTATTTGGATAGCCTTAATTACTATTGGGTTAATTATTTCGTATCTAATTTGGTTAGGGTTTTCAACATCAATAGATTGATAGTAGGGTGGGCAATGCCCACCTGATCAGGGTTTTCAGTATCAGTAAATTGATCTTTAGGGGATTTTTAATGATGAATTTGTTTAAATTGAAAAAAGATTTATTTTCTTTAGCTAAAATAAAACCTATTTTAGGATTAATAATATCTGTATCATTCCTACTTTCTGGGTGTGTTAAATATGATTTAGGCGTAAACTTTAATAGTGCTAATAACGGCGAATTAGTACAGCATATTAAATTATCTGACCAGCTAACCAGTTTTAGTGGTGATTATATTGATGAATGGTTAAAAAGTCTACAAAATCGGGCTAAAAAATTAGAAGGTTCTGCACAACGGGTTTCTCCAGAAGAAATTATCATCAAAATTCCTTTTAGTAGTGGCAAGGAATTACAAAATAAGTTTAGTGGATTTTTTAACTCCCATATAGATAATCAAGTTCTCAGTGATGATGAACTACCTCTTATTATTTCCAAATTAATAGTAAAAGATCACAATTTTTTACTATTATCTAGGAATCGGTTAATCTATGATTTAGATTTGCGGTCAATGTCTATGTTAACTAGCAAAACAAATACCTTAGAGGGTGCTAATTCTATTATTAACTTAGATTTTAGCTTACAGACTCCTTGGGGAGCTAAAGTTATTCAGCAAGATCAAGATTATATTCAACCAGAAAAGTATGGTAATCAATTGGTATGGCAACTTAAACCAGGTGAATCAACCCACATAGAAGTAGTTTTTTGGCTACCTAATTTTCTAGGAATTGGTGCTTTATTGATTATTTTCTTTGTCTGGGGTGGGTTATATCTCAGATATACATTGATGCCTGTTACTAACATTGAATTTGCATCAAAATAATCTAAACAAGATCCCCAATTTATTTAAGAAATTGGGGATCTATCACACATATCTAATGAGGAACAGCTAACCTTTCATTAGTGATTTGCACCAGAGTATTTTCCTCGATAACCTTCCTAAAGAAATCGCCGTCAATTGTTTCTTGTTCTGCCAACAAATCGACTAAACGCTCCAAAATAATGCGATGTTCTTGTAATAGTTCTTTGGCATGGTTATAAGAACTATTAATAATTTCCCGGACTTGAAGATCAATTTTAGCGGCGATTTTATCAGAATATTCTGATTTATTCATCCAGTCACGCCCTAAAAATACCTCAGAACTTTGATTTTCTAAAGATAGTGGACCCAAATCAGACATTCCAAACTTTGTTACCATTTGTCGTGCCAGATTTGTCACGTATTGGAGATCATTCCCCGCACCTGTGGTAACTTCTGGTTTACCAAAAACAATTTCTTCTGCTGCACGACCACCTAAAGCACCGGTGATTCGGGCGATAATTTGGGAACGGGAAATTAATCCTTGTTCTTCATTGGGAGTGAACCAAGTTAACCCCAGCGCTTGACCCCTGGGGATCAGGGTAACTTTTTGTACGGGATCATGGTCTTTAATCAGAGAACCTACTAGGGCGTGTCCGACTTCGTGATAGGCAATTAAACGCTTGTTTTTGCTATCTACCAAGGCTGTACCTTCCATGCCGGCAACCACCCGATCTATAGCATCATCAATTTCTAAAGTAGTAATTGCTTCTTTGCGTCGTCTGGCGGTGAGAATGGCTGCTTCGTTGAGGAGGTTGGCTAAATCTGCACCTGTAAATCCGGGAGTGCGACGAGCGATCGCCTCTGTAGATACAGTAGGAGCAATTTTTTTATTGCGGGCGTGGACTTGGAGAATTTCCAGCCGTCCTTTCAAGTCTGGTAAATCCACAATCACTTGGCGATCGAAGCGTCCCGGACGTAACAAGGCTGTATCTAAAACATCTGGGCGGTTGGTAGCAGCGATAATAATAATCCCTGTATTCCCTTCAAAACCATCCATTTCTGTTAGCAGTTGGTTGAGAGTTTGTTCTCGCTCATCATTACCTCCACCAATACCCGCACCTCGTTGTCTACCCACAGCGTCAATTTCGTCAATAAATATCAGACAAGGGGCGTTATCTTTGGCTTTTTTGAATAAATCCCGGACACGGGAAGCGCCGACTCCCACAAACATTTCCACAAATTCTGAGCCAGAAATGCTAAAAAAAGGTACACCAGCTTCCCCAGCGATCGCCTTTGCTAATAATGTTTTACCAGTACCAGGAGGGCCAATCAACAGCACACCTTTAGGAATCTTTGCACCCACAGCAGTAAATTTTTCCGGCTGTTTCAAAAAGGTAACAACTTCCTGTAATTCTTCCTTTGCTTCTTCTACCCCAGCCACTTCATCAAACTTTACCCCAGTTTTCGCTTCCATTTGAAAACGAGCGCGGGATTTACCAAAGTTCATCGCTTGGTTAGAAGCATTGGTAGAACGGCGCAGGAACAACAGCATTAACGCCACCAGTGGTAAAATCCACATCAGATTAATTAACAACCCAACAGCAGCCCTATTGTTAGCCGTAGAAACTTCAGCAAAATCAATTTTCTTCTGTTTAAGCTTGTTAATTAACTCAGTGTTTTCTCGCAACAGTTGTACCTGTACAGGTGGTGCATCAGGTTTGCGTCCAGACAAATATACTCTAGCTGTTTGTTCGGTTTGATCAAGTTCTACTTTTTTGATTTGGCCTTTTTCCACTTTTTGGAGTAATTCTCCATAGCTTAAAGTATTGCGCTCTGGTTTTTGGGCTAAAACGGGTGTACCCCCAACAACACTTGGGAAGATCATTAAACCAGCAGCTAAGACTCCTAACCAATTTGCACGCTTACTTTGACGCTGTTTGAGCAAATTTCTCTTTCCTAGATTTTCCATATATAATTTACCCTTTGTCTGTTCGCACAAGTTGAGCGCGGATTTTATGCCTATTCTTCTAACCAAAATAGCAATAACTGGAAATTACTGTTTTCTTATCTAGTTTAACTGTCCCTTCGCGGATTTTAAATAGACAACAGCAATTAAAGTTTTAAAGGAAAAGGATATAGCGGTATGCAGTTGAATGAGATACAACATTATCGGGGGAATCCATGCAAGACTTTCAACTCTGTTCCCTGTTCCCTCCTATAAGAGAGACTTTGTGATTCACAGGGGGAAAGAAGCATGGAAGCGGAGGGCCTGTAGAGTATTGATTTCCTTGCTTTTCAATAGCACCCATTTCCTTAACTCACATAAGGCGTAATATATTAAGATACCAAACCGGTTTGATAAGATTGAGTTGTTGTGAGCCAAGGTATCAAAAATTTCACGTATGTCAAATGTAAACAAGGGAGAAGGGTGCCAGGTGAAACAATTGATTATTAGTTCAATTCTTTATAGAAAAATATTTTATAATATTCTTCTAAGATATATAATCCCTGGTACCAAACCTGCAATACTTGGGTTTATTGTTGCCAATGTGCTATGTATCAATCAACAAGCAATGTCGGCGAGTGGCTATGCTAATGCACAAACTACCAGTCCTACTTCTTTACCGAGCGATGGTGCTTCTGTAAACCCATTACCATGGGATATACTAACCCAACCATCAGAGCCAGAACTATTAATTCCTCCTGCAAAACTGCTAGAACCACAAATTCCCGAACAAGACGATCCGAATCAGAAGTTTAAGATCGATCAGATTGAAGTTGTTGGTAGCACTGTATTCAAGCCAGAAGATTTTATTCCTGTCACATCTCAGTATGTCGGACGAGAACTGACATTTGTGGAGTTATTACAAGTTAAAGAAGCTATCACCAAACTCTATACAGATAAAGGTTATATAACAACAGGTGCCGTGATTACACCGCAGACTATAGAATCTGGGGTGATCAAAATTCAGGTAGTTGAAGGTAGTTTGCAAGAAATTAAAATTGTCGGGAATCGACGATTAAATAGTCAGTACATTAGATCCCGGATCAAACTTGGCGCTGGAAAACCCCTAAATGTACCCCATTTGCTAGAAAAATTACAACTGCTTCGACTCGATCCACGGATTCAAAACCTGTCGGCAGAATTGCAAACTGGTGTGACTCTAGGAACTAATGTGTTACAAGTCGATGTTAAAGAAGCGGACACGTTTAAACTTACAGCAACCCTAGATAATAGACGCTCACCTAGTGTAGGTAGTTTCCGTCGGGAAATAGACATACAAGAAGCTAATTTACTGGGTCTGGGTGATATACTGAGTGTAGGGTATGCCAACAGCGATGGTAGTAATGTAGTCAATCTCAATTACACCCTCCCAGTTAATGCCCATAACGGAACTGTATCCTTTGGTTATAACCAGGGATGGAATAATGTAATTGAAAAACCCTTCACTGTTCTTGATATTCAGTCAAGCAGTAAGTCTTATGACTTTAGTTATCGACAACCACTGGTGCAAACACCAACCAAAGAATTTGGAGTGGGGCTATCATTTTCCCGTCAGGAAAGCCAAACCAAATTAGGTATTGATAATATCGGGGGTTTTCCTTTATCTCCTGGTGCAGACGCAGATGGAAAGACGAAAATTTCTGCTCTGCGCTTTATCCAAGACTATACTCAACGTAGTAATAAGGAGGTTTTTGCAGCGCGATCGCAATTTAGTTTTGGAGTTGATTGGTTCGACGCAAATATCAATAACAACAATGCCCCAGATAGCCGCTTTTTTGCCTGGCGGGGACAAGGGCAATGGGTACGCCAATTGAAACCCGATACTCTGTTTTTAATCAGAGGAGATTTACAAGTAGCAGCAGATTCATTAGTACCCTTGGAGCAATTTGGTCTGGGGGGACAATTAAGTGTACGCGGTTATCGTCAGGATTCATTGCTTACAGATAATGGCGCATTATTATCCACAGAATTTCGGTTTCCTATTATCCGTGACCCAAACAGTAGAGGAGTGTTGCAAATAACACCTTTTATTGATATTGGCAAAGGTTGGAATCAAAATGGCGATAATCCATCACCAAATACACTTGTAGGTACAGGATTAGGACTGTTGTGGAAACAAGATGATAGTTTGTCAGTTCGCCTAGATTGGGGTATACCGCTTAATTCCGTTGAAGGAGAAAAGAATAGTCTTCAAGAAAACGGGCTATATTTCTCACTCAGTTATTCACCGTTTTAGAAGTGTGGGATTTCTAGGAAGTACAAATATTAACAATTAATTTGAGTGAGATTTGGGTTATGAGGGCATTAGCGAAGCTGACCAAAGGTATCGCCAAAGTGACAAACTGGAAAATTAACACATTATTGACAACGGGATTTTTAACATTGGGAATAGTGTCACCAGGAACGGCTCAAGTGACATCCGATGGGACAACTAACACCCTTGTCAACCAAAGTGGGAATAATTTTAATATTCTTAACGGTATAGATAAAGGTAATAATTTATTTCATAGCTTTAGTAATTTCTCTGTGCCTACAGGTGGTTCAGCAAATTTTGATTTAATTAGTACACCAAATATTACAACTATATTTAGTCGGGTGACAGGTGGAAATGTTTCCAATATTGATGGGTTGATTCAAACGCTTAATAGTAGTAATCCAGTAAGTTTATTTTTAATGAATCCAGCAGGGATTTTGTTTGGGCAAAATGCCAGTTTGAATATTGGCGGCTCATTTGTTGGTACGACTGCCAATACGATTAAGTTTGCTGATGAGACAGGATTTAGTGGAATTAACACCAACACAACTCCTTTATTGACTATGAGTGTCCCCATTGGATTACAGTTTGGCGACAATCCAGGAACTATTTCTGTTGAGGGAACAGGAAACAATCACATATTAAATGGTATATCTCCGATTTCGGGATTAACCAGTACCAATGGATTACAGCTATCATCTGGAAAAACACTAGCTTTGGTGGGTGGTAATCTCGTCCTCAATGGGAGCTTTCTGTCCGCACCAGGAGGACGCATTGAACTGGGAAGCGTCAATCAAGGCGATGTCAATATCAATGTCAATTCTTCAGCATTCACCCTGAGCTATCCTCGTGACAACTATAGCTTTGGTGATATTCAAATGAGCCAACGTGCTGTAGCGTCTGTGCGTGGCATCATTCCAGGAGCGATACAAGTTCAGGGAAAACAAATCAGTCTTCAAGACGGTTCTTTGGTGGTAGTACAAAATCTCGGTAGCCAGACTGCGGGTGATATTACTATCAATGCCACAGAGTCATTGCAAGTGATGGGTATGTCCTCAAACTTTCAAAGTTCCAGTGGTATCGTCAATGAAACTCTGCGAGTAGGAGCAGCAGGAAATATTGCTATTATCACCCCAAAACTCACCATTGATCGAGGTGCGATCGTGATTAACCGTACCTATAGTTTAGCACCCAGTGGTAATGTCGTAGTTAAAGCCAATGAAGTTTTAGTGGGTGGGATTCAACCGGGAAATCCTAATGCTAATCCGATATTTGGCGTGCTGATGGCTGCAACTTATGGTAACGGTCAAAGTGGAGATTTATTGCTTTCTAGCGATCGCCTATCAATTTTTGGTGGTGGTAATGTAGGTACGAGAAGCTTTCTTACAGGTAATGGTGGCAACGTTAAAATCAGTGCTGAAACTGTTGATATATCAAGCTTAAATACCCTCCCAGGGTCTTATTTAATTAGTCTGTTATCAGCTAATACTTTTGGCTCTGGGAATGCTGGCAATCTTCAGCTTAATACACGCAAACTGTCGATTCAAGATGGCGGTTTAGCTTCAGTTTCGACTGTGAATTTTGGCAACGCTGGCAACCTGACGATTAATGCCACTGAATCAATTGATGTAAATGGAATCAAAGACTCACAAAATCCTAGCTATATTGGAGCGATCGCTCGTCCATTAACTGTGTTTACAATTTCTGGTATCAGTGATAATAGCAACTCTACTGCCAAAGCCGGTAACATCACCATCAATACGCCTCAATTAACCGTTCGTAACCAGGGACAAGTTTTTACCCAAAACCAGATTCTAGGTGATGCCGGCACTTTAACAATTAACGCAAATACCTTACATCTGGACAATGGTGGTAGTCTTTCGGCATCTACAAAAGCAGGCGAAGGCGGTAACATCAATCTACAACTGCGGGATGTATTATTGATGCGTCAAGGCAGCTTGATTAATGCCGAAGCAGGTAGTAATGGCAATGGTGGCAACATCAACATTAACTCACCCAATGTGATTGGTCTAGAAAACAGCGATATTATCGCCAATGCAGTGCAAGGAAATGGTGGCAATATCGACATCACAACCCAAAGCATTATTGGTCTAGAATTCCGTAACACCCTCACCCCCAAAGATGACCTCACCAATGATATTACCGCCAGTTCCCAATTCAATCTTAACGGTACGGTGCAAATTAATAATGTTGATGTTGACCCCAACTCTGGCTTAGTGGAACTACCACAGAATCTCAATGACCCATCACAACAAATTACCAGTGCTTGTGATGTCAACCAAGGTAGTACGTTTGTCGCCACAGGCAGAGGTGGCATACCGCAAAATCCCACTCAGGAGGTGAGGAGTGATGTCTACAACGGGCGACACCTACGCACCTGGTCTGATATACGTGACATTTCTGCATACCGTAAAACTAGGGCAGTTAAAGTAGAAATTCCTCAGTCTCCAGAAGCCCTTGTGCAAGCAACAAATTGGCGACGCAATGCCCAGGGAAAAGTAGAATTATTTGCCGATAAATTTCCTGTTATCCAACAAAAATTAACTTGTGCTACTGTTTCCAAAGGAGGTTTTGGGTTATGAGGGCATTAGCGAAGCTGACCAAAGGTATCGCCAAAGTGACAAACTGGAAAATTAACACATTATTGACAACGGGATTTTTAACATTGGGAATAGTGTCACCAGGAACGGCTCAAGTGACATCCGATGGGACAACTAACACCCTTGTCAACCAAAGTGGGAATAATTTTAATATTCTTAACGGTATAGATAAAGGTAATAATTTATTTCATAGCTTTAGTAATTTCTCTGTGCCTACAGGTGGTTCAGCAAATTTTGATTTAATTAATACACCAAATATTACAACTATATTTAGTCGGGTGACAGGTGGAAATGTTTCCAATATTGATGGGTTGATTCAAACTCTTAATAGTAGTAATCCAGTAAGTTTATTTTTAATGAATCCAGCAGGGATTTTGTTTGGGCAAAATGCCAGTTTGAATATTGGCGGCTCCTTTGTGGGGACAACGGCAAACAGTATCAATTTTGCTGATGGAATAGAGTTTAGTGCAGTGAATGGAAATAATTCACCATTGTTAACAATGAGCGTACCCATTGGTTTGCAATTAAGTGATTCTACCAGTCAGATTCAGGTGCAGGGTCAGGGTAATGATAGCATTGTTCCTACAAATAACTTGGGAATAGTAGCCTCTCCGGGAAAAACCATTGCCTTAGTTGGAGGAGATGTCACGTTTACGGGCGGTGTGATTACTGGCCTTGCAGGTCGAATTGAAGTGGGTGCAGTAGGTAGTGGAACTGTAAATTTGACTCCTACACCTGCAGGATGGCAATTAGGTTATGCACAAATTGAAAATTTTCGAGATATAAAATTCATCGGGCGTTCTTCTCTGTGGAATCCCGATGCTGTGGGCAATCCTTTTGGGGGTATTCAGGTTGTGGGGCGAGATATCACCTTGGATCAATCCCAACTTGCCGCCGCCACAGTAGGAACTGGGCAAGGTGGTAATATTACAGTGAATGCACAGCGATCGCTCTTTTTGGGTGGTATAAATCCTTCTGCTCAAGCTCCCAGCGCCTGGATTGTCAATCAGGTAACTCCTGGAGCAACTGGAAACGGGGGATCAGTAAAAATTCAAGCAGGTAATTTGACTTTGCAAGATGGTGCAGGCATTGAAACTCTTAGCTTAGGTGCAGGAGCCGCAGGTAAGGTAGAAGTGGTAGCAGATACCATTGCTGCTAGTGGTATCTTTGCTCTGCAATCTCCTTTCTTCGGATCTGCTAATATTAATAGTCGTATCGCCAGTCAAGTCTATGGAGCAGGAAATGGGGGAGATGTTGCCCTGGTAGCTCGAAAACTTATACTAGAAGATGGTGCTTCACTTATAACAACCGTATTTCCTGGAGCAACTGGACGGGGTGGAAATATTTCGGTTGATGGCGCAGATGAGATTTATGCCTTGGGATTGAATGCCATTGGGTCTCAGCCCAGTGGTATCAACACTCTCACATTTGGGTTTGGTAATAGTGGAAATATCAGGGTTTCTTCAGGTAAATTAAATCTGATTGATGGGGGAACAATTAGTACAATTACTTCTCGCTTGACAGGTATCCCTGATAGGGGAATTGGCAACGCTGGAGATATTACGTTAGTTGTGGAGGAATCTAGCAATTTAGTCGGAGTCTCACCCATTTCTCCCGCTCAAAACAGTTTTATTGGCAGTCTCAGCACTAGCTCTGGCAATACTGGCAATGTGTTAATAACAACACCAATACTATCTGTCCAAGATGGCGCTACCTTTGGAGTGATTACTGTACCCGTGATTGGTGGACTCGGAGACCCCAACCGACTTAGTAATCTGGGAAGCAATGGCTCTGTTACTTTAAATATAAGCGATCGCTTAATCATTAGTGGACTCAATCCGATCACTGGCAGCAGTAGTGTTTTAAATAGCGTCAACTATAGCAGCGCCAAACCTGGAGAGGTAACAATCACAACTAATCAATTGCTCGTTCTGAATGGTGGGATCATCAGCAACTCGACCGTGGGAACTGGTGATGCGGGGACTTTAACAATCCAAGCCAATGACATTCTGATAGATGGTGAAAATAATTTTGCAGCGATTATTGCTAATGCCTCTCTTTTGGATGCCACTAATCGTAGCTTGTTTAAGCTTCCAGACTCTCCCACCGGTAACACAGGTGTAATCAACATCAATACTCAGCAATTAACCCTCCGTAATCGAGGTTTTATCAGCGTTACTCATCAAGGTATTGGCAATGCAGGTGAATTAAACATCCAAACTGACCGATTATTTTTAAATGCTGGGGCAATTACTGCAACTACGGCATCTGGAAAAGGCGGTAACATCAATCTAGCATCAACAAATACATTTTTAAGTCGTAATGGCAGTCAAATTAATGTCGAAGCAGGTAGTAATGGTGATGGTGGCAACATTAACATCAATGCTCCCGTGATTGTTGGGTTAGAAAACAGCGATATTATTGCTAACGCTTTGAATGGTGATGGTGGCAATATCAACATTACTACTCAAGGTATATTTGGGCTGAAATTCCGTAGTCAACTCACTCCAGAAAACGATATTACAGCGAGTTCTCAATTTGGTGTGAGTGGTACAGTGCAAGTTAATACAGTTGGCGTTGACCCCAATTCCGGTTTAGTAGAATTACCAGAGAATGTCACCGACTCCTCGCAACAAATAGTTACAGGATGTGCAGACACCAGTGGTAGTAGTTTTGTGGCTACAGGACGGGGTGGCATACCGCAAAATCCCACACAGGAAGTGAGGAGCGATGTCTACAACGGGCTACACCTACGCACCTGGTCTGATATACGTGACATTTCTGCATATCGTAAAACTAGGGCAGTTAAAGTAGAAATTCCTCAGTCTCCAGAAACCCTTGTTCAAGCAACAAATTGGGGACGCAATGCCCAGGGAAAAGTAGAATTATTTGCCGATAAATTTCCTGTTAGCCAGGAAAAATTAACTTGTGCTACTGTTTCCAAAGGAGGTTTTGGGTTATGAGGGCATTAGCGAAGCTGACCAAAGGTATCGCCAAAGTGACAAACTGGAAAATTAACACATTATTGACAACGGGATTTTTAACATTGGGAATAGTGTCACCAGGAACGGCTCAAGTGACATCCGATGGGACAACTAACACCCTTGTCAACCAAAGTGGGAATAATTTTAATATTCTTAACGGTATAGATAAAGGTAATAATTTATTTCATAGCTTTAGTAATTTCTCTGTGCCTACGGGTGGTTCAGCAAATTTTGATTTAATTAATACACCAAATATTACAACTATATTTAGCCGGGTGACAGGTGGAAATATTTCTCATATTGATGGGTTGATTCAAACGACAAATAGTAGTAATCCAGTAAGTTTATTTTTAATGAATCCCAATGGAATTATGTTTGGGCAAAATGCCAGTCTGAATATTGGTGGTTCCTTTGTAGCGACAACTGCCAACACTATTAAATTTGCTGATGGTACTGAGTTTGGGACAACTGATTCTACTACTGTGCCGCTACTGACGATCGCTGTCCCCATTGGTTTACAATTCGGGCAAGATTCAGCCACCATCACCAACCATGCTAATCTTTCGGCAAACCAGGGTTTAACTTTAGCTGCTAATACAGTCCTGAGTGACGGTGCGATCGCTGCTCCCCATGGCGCAGTGACGATTCAAGCCACCACTGGCGATGCTCAGTTACAAGCGATTGCATCTCGCAGTGTGGACATCACCACCCAAGGCAATGTCACCGTTGGCGCAATCAACACGAATAGCTCAACCGAGAGCGGTGGACTGGTTAATATTCAAGCTGGTCGAGCAATAACCGTCAATGACACCATTAATACAGGTTCTACTGCCACCATCGGCAACGCTGGTAATGTCTCCCTATCTTCTGGTGGCGACCTCATCCTTCAATCTATCAATGCTTCTGTCGGAGAGAAGTCCGGTAGCACCAAAACCGACGGCAACGGTGGGGACATCAGTTTGCAAAGTGGCAATCATCTTCTTGTCCAAGACAGCGCAACTATTGAGACCCGCAATAGCCGGAATCAGGGCGTTGGCAATAGTGGTGCTGTGAACATCGTGACGCGATCGCTGAGTCAATACGGCACAGTTTTCACTGATACCAGAGGAAAAGGTGATGCGGGAAAAATTACAGTGCAAGCTGCCGATCTAATTTTGATCCAAGGCAAAGAAGGAGGAACTCGTTCAGGATTTTCAGCGGCGGTGGATCGGGGCGCGATCGGTAATGCCAACGACATTCAAATCAAGGCTGGGTCATTGACAATGGGAGATGTCACCCTGTTATCAACTAACACCTTTGGGACAGGTAATGCCGGTCATATTGACGTGCAGACGGAGGATTTGATTTCCTTGTATGGACGTGTCAATATCTTCTCCAATGTAGAAAGCGGTGCGATCGGCAATAGTGCCGGAATTAGTTTAAAAGCAGACTCTCTGACCGCAGAATTTATTGACTTCACTAAAGCCCCCAATATTTTCTCATCCGTACTGGGCGAAGGCAACGGTGGCGACATCAGCCTTCAGATACGTGACTCGATTTCTCTGAGTGGTGCTAGGATTCGCGCCCTTGTCGATGGAAACGGCAAAGGAGTGGGTGGCAATATTGATATTCGGGTAGGGGGCGCGCTCTATGCCAACAACAACACCCTAATCAATACCCGAGCCAGCACTTTTGGTAAAGCGGGAAATATCAATATTCAAGCCGACTCGATCACCTTAGACGGCGTACTCCCTGCCGAAGGATTTCCCACAACCATCAACACTTCAACCCGCAGTGCCAATGCTGGCGGTCAGATCACCCTAACGAGTCGAACATTTTCGCTCTTGAATGGGGCGCGTCTAGATACCAATACTTTAAATTCTGGAGATGCCGGCGATGTGAATATTCAAGCCAGGGAATTTGTGTTATTAGATGGCGTAGAACAGACCGATCCCGCCTTCTTTATCTCTGGAAACCGGAATATTTCAGACGGTCGTGTACCCAGTTTTATTCGGAGCGAAGTTCAGGGAGTTAACGCCACTGGCAATGGTGGCAATATCAAAATTCAAACACCTGTGTTAATTGTTAGCAATGGAGCTTACATTAGTTCTAGTTCCACTGGCCAAGGTAGTGCTGGCAATGTTGAGATTACCTCTGATGCTGTGACATTTGCGGGGGTTGGGCGATCGCCTCTCCTCAACAGTGATCCAAACCCAAACTTTCCTAGTGGCGCTTTTAGCTTGGCCACAGCAAACGGTAATGGTGGGAATATCACCATTAAGTCCAGTGATTCCGTTTCGATTAACAGCGGCGCTCAATTGTCCGTGAGTAGTAGTGGAACAGGGAGTGCGGGAAATTTAGATATTCAGAGCAACCGGTTACAACTCAAGCAGAGCAGTTTGCAAGCAGAAGCGGTTGCAGGTAGCCAAGGCAATATTTTCATAGACTCCGACCTGCTCTTGATGCTTCAAGGTAGCCAAATTACAGCCAACGCTAAGGAAGATGCGAACGGAGGTAACATCACAATTAATGCTCCGCTCATTCTGGGTTGGGAAAATAGTGATATCGTGGCGAGTGCATTCAAAGGTAAAGGTGGTAATATCCAAATTAAAACTCAGGGCATCTTTGGACTTGAGTTTCGTTCCCAAATCACAGAAGAAAGTGATATCACTGCCAGTTCTCAATTTGGTGTTAGCGGTACAGTCGATATTGATAACTTTGGTATTGACCCCAATTCCGGTTTAGTGGAATTACCAGAGAATGTCACCGACTCCTCGCAACAAATAGCTACAGGATGTGCCGACACCAGTGGTAGTAGTTTTGTGGCTACAGGACGGGGTGGCATACCCCAAAATCCTACACAGGAAGTGAGGAGCGATGTCTACGACGGGCTACACCTACGCACCTGGTCTGATATACGTGACATTTCTGCATACCGTAAAACTAGGGCAGTTAAAGTCCAAATTCCTCAATCTCCAGAAGCCCTTGTTCAAGCAACAAATTGGCGACGCAATGCCCAGGGAAAAGTAGAATTATTTGCCGATAAATTTCCTGTTAGCCAGGAAAAATTAACTTGTACTACTGTTTCCAAAGGAGGTTTTGGGTTATGAGGGCATTAGCGAAGCTGACCAAAGGTATTGCCAAAATGACAAACTGGAAAATTAACACATTATTGACAACGGGATTTTTAACATTGGGAATAGTGTCACCAGGAACGGCTCAAGTGACATCCGATGGGACAACTAACACCCTTGTCAACCAAAGTGGGAATAATTTTAATATTCTTAACGGTATAGATAAAGGTAATAATTTATTTCATAGCTTTAGTAATTTCTCTGTGCCTACAGGTGGTTCAGCAAATTTTGATTTAATTAGTACACCAAATATTACAACTATATTTAGCCGGGTGACAGGTGGAAATATATCTCAGATTGATGGCTTGATTAAAACTCTTGGTGGTAATCATCCAGTGAGTTTGTTTTTGATCAATCCCAACGGGATGATGTTTGGGCAAAATGCCAAGTTGGATATTAGCGGTTCGTTTGTGGGGACGACGGCCACTAGTATTAAGTTTGCCGATGGCACAGAGTTTAGTACCGTCAATGCCAGTAGTCCACCATTATTAACAACGAGTGTACCCATTGGTTTACAGATGGGGTCTAGTGCCAGTCCCATTACGGTACAAGCCAGACCATTACAAGTGGGTACGGGGCAAAGTTTGGTATTATTGGGAGGCGACATTGACCTCAATGGTACGGGCAGTGCCAGGATTCTCGCAACGGATGGGCAGGTGATACTTGGCAGTGTTGCAGCTGAGAATTTCGTTCCCTTGAGCTTCAGTAACGCCCGATTTAACTTTGATTTTAGCGGCATTCCCACCTTCCAAACAGTGCAACTACGAAATGGATTTATTGTAGATGTCAGTAGCACTAGGGGAGGCAATATTCAGATTCAGGGGCGACAAGTCAATATAACGGGAAATTCTCAATTAATGGCCAATAGCACAGGCGACACCGCCGATGGGGAAGGGGTTGTGGTGCGTGCCTCTGATGGCTTGAACGTCGTAGATAGTGAAATACGAGTGCAATTGACCGAAGATGCCCAAGGGCGGGGTGGAAACATCACACTGGCTGCTCCTGTTATGCAAATTACAGGCAATTCTAACATCACAACCGAATTAATCGGAAAAGAAACCTTTGGTACATTAGGACTAGACAAGGGTAGCAATATTACCATTACATCTCAGGATTTTTTGCTCCTTGGCAATGCTACCTCAAGAACTGGTACGGGAACTGCCAGGATCAGAACCCAGGGTCAAGGAGGTGTCGGTCGTGTAGGGGATATCAGAATTACAGCTGATCGTGTCCGCCTTTTGAATAACGCCCGTGTCATTACAGATGTAACCTGGACTCCAGTAGGTGGAAAAGCCCAGGCAGGAGACGTGGTTGTGAATGCAGGGGATCTGGAAATCAGTGGCTCTAGCTCCTCACTGATCAATAGTTGGATTTCGTCCACACTCGAACGCGAGACATCTGGATGGGGGGGTAATATTGAGATCAATGCTAGTCGCTCCGTTCGGCTTTCTGACAGTGGAACCATTCGGGCAGATAGTTTTGGCAATGGCAACGCCAGTAATATTAGCATACGCACCCCAGACCTAGAAATTGTGGGAACTAACGGACTGCTCCGGCAATCTCGTATATCTTCGTCTACGGCAATATTTGCTGCTGATCCAGGCTTTCAGGCAGGAGATATCCAAATTGAAACACAGCGACTAAGATTGTTGGATGGTGGTTCGTTGCTGGTCAGTAGTGCGACAAAAAGCTCTAGTGGTAGCATCAACATTAAAGCTACAGAATCTATAGAGGTGATAGGGGCTGTACTTGATAACAGGGAACGCTTGAGAATCAGTGGGATTGATGCCAGTAGCCAGGGAGAACCCTTACCCGATGGTGATCTGGGCAATATTTCCCGCATTAATATTACAACGGATACACTGCGGGTTCTCAACAGTGGCGCAATTAAATCTTCTGTGACGGGCGATCGCATTGGTGGTGATATCAGTATTAATGCCAATACCATTGAAGTTGGTGATCGAGCAGTACAACTCGACACGATGCCACCTAGCGAAATATCCTCTGCGGCCAGCAATCCCTTGACACCCGGAGCGGGCATTGCTGGTAATATATCGTTGACGACTAATCAGTTACTAGTTAGGGATGGTGGATTAATTTCGGTCAGTGGGAAAGACCAAGCACAAGCCGGAAATTTGCAAATTATGGCGACACAAAATATTAACCTAGCTCAAAATAGTAGTTTGAGTGCGGTATCAAGTGTGGGTGATGGTGGCAATATCAATATCGATCTCAACTCATCAGGATTGCTATACCTGCGGGATCTGAGTCAAATCAGCACCGAAGCAGAAGGCAATGGTAATGGTGGCAATATCAACATCAATGATGCTTTATTTGTGCTGGGATTAGAAAATAGCGATATCGTCGCCAATGCTTTCCAAGGTCGCGGTGGCAACATTGACATCAGCACTCAAGGTATCATTGGTCTAAAATTCCGCAACACTCTCACCCCCAAAGAAGACCTCACCAACGACATTACAGCTAGTTCTGAGTTCAACGTCAACGGCACTGTGCAAATTAATAATATCGGCGTTGACCCCAATTCTGGTTTAGTGGCATTACCTGAAAATGTTACAGACTCATCCCAACAAATAGCTACAGGTTGTGCTGATACTATTGGTAGTAGTTTTGTCGCCACGGGACGGGGTGGGATACCGCAAAATCCTACACAGGAAGTAACGAGCGATGTCTACGACGGGCTACACCTACGCACTTGGTCTGATATACGTGACATTTCTGCATACCGTGAAACTAGGGTAGTTAAAGTACAAATTCCTCAATCTCTAGAAGTTTTTGTGCAAGCCACAGGTTGGCGACGTAGTGCTAATGGCAAAATCGAGATATTTGCAGATAAATCTCCTACTCAAAAACAACAAATATTAACTTGTGCCGCTGTTTCTAGATAATATATTAAGAGTCATCAACGGCAATAATAATTGCCACTTTACTATGCCTGCCAAGGATTTTTATCATGATACCGTTGTTCAAGCCCTAATAAATGATGGTTGGGACATTACCGACGACCCCTTGCTTTTATCCTATGGTGGTAGAGACCTTTATGTTGATTTAGCGGCAGAAAGAACAATAATAGCAGCTCAAAAAGATCATTTTAAAATAGCAGTTGAAATTAAAAGTTTTTTGAAACCTTCACCAGTTCGGGATTTAGAAGAAGCTGCTGGGCAATATGGTGTTTATCAAAGCATTCTGGCGGAAATAGCATCAGAACGAATACTTTACCTAGCTGTTCCCCAGCGTTCCTACGAAAGTATTTTTACAGAAAAATTAGGGCAATTAATCCTCAAGCGCTTAGAAATTAAACTTTTAGTATTTGATGAGCAACAAAGGAGTATTGTGCAATGGATACCTTAAACCGCTATCGTCAAATAGTCCGCAACTTAATCT
The DNA here is from genome assembly GCF_034932285.1 of Cronbergia sp. UHCC 0137. Lineage (NCBI taxonomy): Bacteria > Bacillati > Cyanobacteriota > Cyanophyceae > Nostocales > Nostocaceae > Cronbergia > Cronbergia sp. UHCC 0137. The sequence continues at coordinate 32,687 of NZ_JAYGHC010000018.1, read as the reverse complement.
ATGAATATACCAAATATAAACCATCCCACGGTCAAATTGAAACGGAGGCAATTGTTAACACAGAAACAGACCATTATGAAGTGATGCACGTAGGTTGGGATGGGCAGCGTCGGGTACATGGTTGTGTTGTACATATTGATATTATTCAAGGTAAAATATGGATTCAACACGATGGTACAAATCGTCCGGTTGCTGAGGAATTGTTAGAAGCTGGGGTTCCCAAAGAAGATATTATTTTGGGTTTTCATCCACCTCAAGTACGTCAATATACTGATTTTGGTGTAGCTTCTTAATATTAATGGTGTGAGAAACGTCTCTACTACAAAGGTTTTGAAGATTATTTTCATGCTTAAAATCAGCAACACCAAAAATCTTTTAAAATGAGTAATAGCTATGTCCTATAGTGAATTTAGTCTAGCTAAGTCCAAACAAAATTTTGGTTTAACCACGTTAGAAAAACGCGATATTTTCGCTGCGGTTCCCGAATTAGCTGCTAGTGATTTACTCACAGAAACACTTAATTATAACCTAGCGATCGCCATGGGCAGTAACAGTGAAAAAGCCCGTTCTGAATTAATTATTGCGCCAATTTTAGTGGATTTACGCCGACAATTAAACGAGCGGATTAGTTTATTTTCTGGAGTAGATTTTACTGTTGATGAAACCAAAGGATTAAACGGTATTTGCGATTTTATTATTACTAAATCTCCCGAAATTTTAATAGTGACAGCGCCAGTAATTATAGTCGTAGAAGCTAAAAAAGAGAATATTAATGCGGGTTTGGGTCAATGTGCAGCAGAAATGGTTGCAGCCCAAATTTTCAATCAGCAAGCGGCTATAGAAATTCCAATAATTTACGGAGCAGTGACAACAGGTAGCATTTGGCAATTTCTGAAATTAGAAGGACAACTATTAACGATTGATTTGAGTGAGTATTATCTCAAAGATGTGAATAAAATTCTTGGTATTTTAGCTAGTGGCATTTTTCTGGAAACCTAACCGCCCATCCCTACCTCAATATATGCTTTTGATGTAAACTACGGTAACATCAATAATTTCTGAGGCGATGCCTGCGGCGTACCTCTTTGAGGAAGCAAGCTACGCGGTAGCGTCTCGTAGAGAGCGTAGCTATCGCTCTAAAACCCACATAACTCACTAGGCATTCTCTAACCTGTCACCTATCACCTGTAATCTGTTATGGTTTTCCGAATAAGACAAACTGGTTGGCTATATATTAGCCTCAGTATTTTAAGTTTGTGTCTAGTATTTACTGTTGCACCGCTAAAAGCATCTTTGGCAGTAACAAGTCCAGTTATTTCCATTTCTCAACCTACCAACGGTCTAGAACAAGGCAGAAATTTTTACCAATTAGGGAATTTTACGGAAGCTGTTACAGCTTGGCAAAGGGCAGTACAACAGTATCGTTTGGCAGGCGATCGCATTAATGAGGCTTTGAGTTTAAGTTACCTTTCCCTGGCACAACAGGAACTCAACCAGTGGACACCTGCTCAACAATCCATCGAGCAAAGCATAAAAATTTTGCAACCTGCTAAACCCTCCGGTGATGCCATTGTCTGGGCGCAAATACTTAATATACAGGCTAATTTGCAATTACATACAGGTAAGGCCGAAACCGCGATCGCCACTTGGCAACAAGCTCAAAAATACTACGAACAGGCTGGGGATACTACGGGAAGTGTGGGAAGTCAAATCAATCAGGCACAAGCATTACAAAGTTTGGGATTTTACCGCAGATCGAAACAACAATTAGAAGAGTTAACGCAAAAATTATCCGCAATGCCAGATTCGGAGGTAAAAATTAGTGGATTGCGATCGCTTGGTTTGGCCTTGCACAGGACTGGAGATGGTAAAAGTCAGCAAGTATTGGCACAAAGTTTAGCCATAGCTACTAAAATTCAAGCCAAAAACCAGTTAAGTTCGATCTTTTTGAGTCTGGGAAAAAATGCCTCAGATTTGCAAAACCCAGAAGCAGCGTTAAATTACTTTGAAGATGCCGAAAAAGCCGCTACTAATCCCAGTGAAGAATTACAAGCACGTTTGGCTCAGTTCAAGTTATTAGTAGATTATGACAAATTGGAGTATGCGATCGCCATTGCACCACAATTACAGCAACAGTTAGGAGAACTACAACCTAGCCATAATTCTCTTTATGCAGCAATTAATTTTGTCGCTACGATAAATCAATTGGCCAAACCAGACCAAATTTTACCAAGCAAAGATCTAGCGCAACTCATGGCAGCTACTGTTAGGTCTGCACAAAAAATGGAGGATGCTCGTACAGAAGCCTACGCGCTGTATCAGTGGGGACAACTTTACCATCGCACTTCTCAATGGAATGAGGCCAAGGAATTAGCCGATAAATCCCTGAATATTGCCCGTAAACTCCAAGCTGACGATATTATTGCTCAATCGGCATGGGAAGTAGGAAAGTTATATAAACAACAAGGTAATAAACTGGCAGCAATTTCAGCCTATACCGAAGCAGTGAAGTCATTAAAGGCATTACGAGGGGATTTGGTTGTTGTTAATCCCGATGTTCAATTCTCCTTCAAAGAAAGTGTCGAACCTGTTTACCGGGAACTGGTGGGTTTACTTTTAGATGAACAACCCAGTCAGGCAGAATTGATCCAAGCTCGTGAATTGATTGAATCTCTGCAACTGGCCGAACTTGATAACTTTTTTCGGGAAGCTTGTTTAGATAAAGCCCAGCAAATTGATCAAGTTGACCCCACAGCAGCAGTTATTTACCCAATTATTTTGGGCGATCGCTTGGCAACGATTGTCTCCCAATCAGGTAAACCATTACGTTACTATGTAATACGCAAATCTCAAGCGGAAGTTGAACAAACCATGGGTAATTTGTTAGTTGCCCTCAACCCTGTTTCCGATTCTAAAGACAGGGAAAAATTTACTCAACAAATTTATGATTGGCTGATTAGTCCGGCAGAACAGGATGGAGCCTTTGAAAATACCAAAACCCTAGTATTTGTTTTAGATGGGAAATTGCGTAATATACCGATGGCAGCCCTCTATGATGGCAAACAGTATTTGATTGAAAAATATGCAGTTGCCCTCTCCCCAGGACTGCAACTGATGGCGGCTCAATCATTCCAGCAACACAAAATTAAGGCGATTATAGGTGGTATTAGCGAATCCCGCTCTGGTTTTGCGGCTTTACCTGCTGTGGAATCAGAAGTGCAGAAAATATCCCAGTTAGTAGGATCTAATTTGTTACTAAACCAGCAATTTACTAGCAAAGCTTTAGGCGATCGCTTAAAATCCAGTAACCCTGATGTTGTTCATCTGGCAACCCATGGACAGTTTAGTTCTCGCCTTGAAGATACTTACTTACTTACGTGGGATGGACAAGTTAATGTGAAGGAATTGTCCGAACTCCTGAAAAATCGGCGTGGAGATTCATCAAAAGCGATTGAATTACTGGTACTGAGTGCCTGTGATACTGCTGCCGGAGACGATCGCGCTGTTTTGGGACTAGCTGGACTGGCTGTTAAATCTGGTGCCCATTCTACTGTTGCCACCCTCTGGCCAGTCAAAGATAAAGCCGCCGAAATGCTCATGACTGACTTCTACAAACAATTACTACAACCGAAAATTACCAAAGCACAAGCACTGCGGCAGGCACAAATAAACTTAATTCGCCAAACTGATTTCCGTGACCCATTCTTTTGGGCTGCCTTTGTTTTAGTGGGAAACTGGATTTAATTACGTAGGGCTTGCTGATAGCGTAGCGTGCCGTTAGGCATATAAACCCAAAAGCCTGATCAATCAAAGGCTTGAAGCTCAAAAAAAGACGGTAGGTGCAAGGTTATAGCGTCTTGTGTCTGAAAAACCTTGCACTTTTGTTGATAGCCAGGGATGAAAAAATGTTTTTAACTATCCTCCTGACTCCTGACTCCTGACTCCTGACTCCTAGCCCTAACGAAAGGACTTTTTCCGCAAACCCTACGTAGTAATACTTGATCTCTTCCTTAAAACAACGTATTCTCTTTGTAATATTTGCCTCTGAAATCGGTTATAACAGCTAATATATCCTTATTTAGCTTGGGCTGAGAGTTAAAACTACTTTTTCTCTGGTTAAGTCAGTATATATCACAACTTAGCAAAATGATTGAAACGTCATGAAACGTCGATATTTAATTAGTGCGTTAAGCATGATTGCTTTGGTTGTTAGCAGTTCTTGGAGTAGTTCTGACGCTGTGACATTTAAGCCACCCGATAGAAATGCTGCTCCCAGCACTGCCACAGGAGGGGCTTCCCGTGGTAATCTGTTTACTCCCAAAAAAGAAAATCCTGCTCCCAGCACTGCCACAGGAGGGGCTTCCCGTGGTAATCTGTTTACTCCCAAAAAAGAAAATCCTGCTCCCACTACTGCCACAGGAGGAGCTTCCCGTGGTAATTTATTTACCCCAGCCAAGGATAACAGGGTTCCTCAACAGGCAAGTGGAGGGGCATCTCGCGTTGGGACTTACTACTTAAATCCTTCGGCTGTCTCGGCATCTGGTCCAGCAGCATTGATTGGATTAATGCCGCAAAGTTTCTACGGAACAACAGTATCCGAGCGTCCGACAATAATGGTATATATTCCTGCTTCTAATGCAGAAGATGTTGTCTTCAGTATCAAAGATGAAGCTGGTAATATGCACCACCAGATGACCATTCCTGTAGCTGGAAAATCTGGAGTAATTGCGGTCAAATTGCCGAACGATGCGCCCGCTTTAGCAGTTGGTAAAAACTATCAATGGTTTCTGGCATTGAAATTAGACGGGCAACTCAGCCCCAGTACACCTTACGTTGATGGTTGGATTGAACGAATTCAACCAAACGCGGAATTGGTAACAGCTATGCAGCAGAAAGATATTCTGAAACAGGCAGAAGCTTTCGGTAAAAATGGAGTTTGGTATGACTGTGTAGCAACACTGGCTGCACTCAATGTCAGCCAACCAAGCAATCCAACTATTCTCAAGCAATGGGAAGAACTTCTTGCCTCAGTTAGCTTGAAAGAGATTGCCGCGGCTCCAATAGTTGCATCTGGAAACTAAAAAAATACGGTTCAGATCAGACTTCTTGAACTGTATTGAGACTGATCTTAGAAAGTGTTGGTGAGGCAATACCTCACTAACACGAACCAAATCAATTAACTGTATGTAATGTGGCAAAAATTTCGGAATTTTATCCAACATAATCGTAGCATTTTGATTATTACCCCCAGTGTTGCTCTGACAGTTATTGTTGGGCAGTCATTAGGACTTTTTAATTTGCCTGAGTGGAAACTCCGTGATGAATGGATGCGACTTAAATCGCAACAAAAAATAGCTGATGAAGTCGTAATTGTTACTATCGACGAACGGGATATTCAATCAGTAGGTAAATGGCCAGTTCCTGATTGGTCATTGGCACAATTACTCGATCAAATCCGCTTGCAAAAACCCCGGGCGATTGGGTTAGACTTGTATCGAGATTTGCCAGAAGGAACTGGCCATGATCAACTTGTAAAGGTGTTTAATACTACTCCTAATTTGATTGGGGTGGAGAAAATTACTGATGAGCGGATCAATCCTCCACCAGAATTGAAAAAAAAAGACCGGGTGGGATTGGCTGATTTGGTTCTGGATGGCGATCGCCATGTGCGTCGTATCTTACTTACAGCGGAGGATGCTGAAGAAGGTGGCAAAATCAAAGCGGGACTGGCAACCCTGGTGGCACTCATGTATCTCGAAGCTGAAAACATCACTTTAGAATCTGTTGACGAAAAGCAGCAAAAGTTTCAATTGGGTAAAGCTATTTATCAACCACTCAAAAATAAAGAAGCTGGTTATACTGATGCCGATGTCGGTGGCTATCAAATTTTGCTCAACTGGTATGGTTCGGAAACTGCATTTCGTAAAGTCTCTATGCGTGATGTCTTAGGGGGAAAAATTCCCACAGATTTGATGCGCGATCGCATGGTTTTTATTGGCTCAAATGCTGCCAGTACCAATGATTTCTTTAGTACCCCCTTTAGTTCCTCTATACTTTCTGCGCAAAAACCAACTCCTGGTGTGGTTATTCATGCCAATATCGCTCTGCAACTGGTGCAAGGAGCAAAAACAGGAAAAACCAATCTTTACGGCATTCCTGGCAATTTTCTGTATTTATGGATTGTTTTCTGGTCTGGGATTGGTTCTACAGGCAGTTGGTATTTAGCTAGTATGCAGACTAAGCAATGGATTCCTGGTGGGAGAATCCTCTGGTCAGTAGTGGGTATTAGTACAACATTGATGTTCAGTAGCTATGGGATATTTTTGGCTGGTTTACTGATTCCAGTCACACCTGCTTTAGCTGCATTTATTAGTAGTGCGATCGCCACGACCAATACCTATAAACAACAGAAGTTAGAAGAAGCAAATCAGCAATTGGCAATCACAAACGAACTGCTATTAGATTATTCTAAAACCTTAGAAACAAAGGTTGATCAACGAACTCATGAACTGTTGGAGGCCAAGCAAGCTGCTGATGCTGCAAACCAAGCAAAGAGCGAGTTTCTTGCCAATATGAGCCATGAATTACGTACACCCCTCAATGGTATTATGGGGTTTGCTCAACTATTGGAAACATCACCCAATTTAACGGAGAAAAATCGGGAAGGTGTTAGCATTATTTACCAATGTGGTTCTCACTTGTTGATGTTAATTAATGACATTCTCGATTTGTCAAAAATTGAAGCGCGAAAACTCGAATTAGTTTGTAGTAGTCTTCATTTACCCAGTTTTTTACATAGTGTGACAGAAATTTGTCGTATTCGAGCCGAACAAAAAGGAATTGATTTTAATCTTTTAATTAGCGATCGCCTACCATCTACAATTGAAGCGGATGAAAAGCGATTACGACAAGTGTTAATAAATTTGTTGGGTAATGCAATTAAGTTTACCAATAGTGGTAGTGTTACGTTTAAAGTCGAGCTATTAGAAACCAAGCAAACATCCACCATATCACCAATTGCCAAAATTCGCTTCCAAATAGAAGATACAGGTGTTGGTATGTCATCCAAGCATATAGAAAAAATCTTTTTGCCGTTTGAGCAAGTCGGTAAGTTGGAAAAGCGTTTTGAAGGTACTGGTTTGGGATTGACCATTAGCCAAAGAATTGCAGCATTGATGAATAGCCAAATTCAAGTACAGAGTAATCTAGGTGAAGGTAGTATTTTTTGGTTAGATGTAACATTACCTGCATTGTTTTCTCAAGATTCGCATTTAGAAGTAAGCATCCCAAACAAAGAAAAAATTGTCGGTATTCAAGGTTATATACCTAAGATTCTTATTGTTGATGATGATGCTAATCACCGTTTAATCTTAACTAGCTTGCTGCAAGAAATAGGTTGTCTAACTCAAGAAGCCACCAATGGAAAACAGGGATTGCAATTAGTTAATGAAGCCAAACCCGATATGATTTTACTCGATTTAGCAATGCCGAATATGGATGGCTTTGAATTGATGCTTTACCTACAAGCAAATCCCCAAACTAAGTCTATTCCCATTATTGTTTGCAGTGCTAATGTCTTTGACGAAAATCGCCAGCAAAGTTTAGATGCCGGTGCTGCTGCATTTATCCCAAAACCTCTTCAGAGAGATGAATTGCTGAATAAATTGCGATCGTTGCTTAAATTTGATTGGACTTATGCAGTAGAAAACAAAGAATCTCTTCAATCCATACCCCAACAAAATACTGCCAATAATGAATTAGTGCTGCCATCCCAAGATGTTTTGCAACAACTCTATCACTTGGCAATGATGGGAGATATCCCAGGGATTGAAGAAATATTAAAAACCCAAGTAGAGCAAAACCAGCAATTACTTTCCTTTGCCACAGAGTTAACTAAACTTACTGCCAATTTTCAAACAGCAAAAATACGTAACTTTATTAAACCTTTAGTATCTAAATAGAGATTTAATCAAATGATAGAAGATTCTCCCACCAAAAAAATGCTGATTCTTTTAGTAGATGATAATCCTAATAATCTCAAAGTGCTATCAGAAGCGATTCAGGGAAATGGCTGGAAAGCTTTAATGGCAACAGATGGGGAGTCAGCAATTGAACAGGCAGAATATGCTCACCCAGATTTAATTATCTTAGATGTGATGATGCCGGGTATTAATGGCTTTGAAACTTGTCGTCGGTTAAAAGCCAATTTGATCACCGAAAATATTCCAGTTATTTTTATGACGGCCTTATCTGATGCCTTGGATAAGGTCAAAGGATTAGAAATAGGCGCTGTTGACTACATTACAAAACCTTTCCAACAGGAAGAAGTCATTGCCAGATTAAAGTTACACTTAAAAATTTCCCATCTCACCCGTACTTTAGAGCAAAAAGTGGAGCAACGTACCGCAGAATTAAGCCAATCTTTACAACAGCTACAACACACCCAACTACAAATGATTCAGAGCGAGAAAATGTCAGCATTGGGTAATTTAGTAGCAGGAATAGCTCACGAAATGAATAATCCCCTTGGGTTTATCTTCGCTACCCTCAAACAAGTGAAACCAATTATCGACGATATTGTTGAACACTTGCAGCTTTATCAACAAAGTCTACCATCAGTCAGCCAAGAAATTATTGACCATGGCGAGAAAATTGATTTGAATTATTCTATACCAGACTTATACAAGATGATTGACTCAATGGTAATGGCTTGCGATCGCATTAACAATATTAGCAATAGTTTAAGAACTTTCTCTAGGGGAGATAAAGACTACAAACAGCTATTTAACTTACACGAAGGCATTGAAAGTACAATTTTAATTCTCAAGCACCGTCTCAAAGCCAACCAAAATCGTCCAGCAATTGAGGTGATTACAGAATACGGCAATATACCTGAAATAAAATGTTTTCCCGGTCAATTAAATCAAGTTTTTATGAATATTTTGGCAAATGCCATTGATGCCTTAGATGAATCTAATATCAATCGTAGTTTCAATGATATCAAAGCAAATCCCAACCAAATTACAATTACAACCTTTGTCGCCGATCAACAAGTAAAAATCATCATTGCCGATAATGGTGTGGGCATGAGTGAGGAAATAAAACAACATATATTTGATCACTTATTTACCACCAAAGGTGTAAATAAAGGCACTGGTTTAGGACTAGCGATCGCTCAACAAATTATAGCTGATAAGCATGGTGGAAAAATAGATTGTTTGTCAAATCTAGGTGAAGGAACAAAATTTATTATTAGTCTACCCATTTAGCTTTTTCATAGACCTCTTACATAAATACTTTGGTGTCGCCCAGAATATTATTGAAAAGCTCACGCAATCGCGCAAAGACGCAAAGAAGAATTTGAAAATTACGACTTTTGCAAGAAGTCTAATCTCTATGGTAACGCAAGACTTAATTCCTTCTTCGATTTCTAAAATGAGTATCTAGGATTGATTTTTATGAAAGCAGTTTTCATGACAGCCGCAGGTAATCCAGAAGTTCTGCAACTACAAGATATTCCCCAACCAACTCCAGGGAATAGGGAGCTTTTAGTCCGTTTGGTAGCAGCCGGTGTTAATCCTCTTGATACTAAATTGCGAAAACGTGGTACTTTCTACCCTGAACAAATGCCGACTATTTTAGGATGTGATGGTGCGGGTATTGTGGAATCTGTCGGTGTCGGGGTACAAAAATTTAGACCTGGTGATGAGGTTTATTTCTGTTATGGCGGTTTAGGCGCGCATCCAGGTAATTATGCTGATTATACTACTGTAGATGAACGATTTGTTGCCCGTAAACCTCAATCTATTTCTTTTGTCGAAGCAGCCGCAGCACCTCTGGTATTAATCACTGCTTGGGAAGCTTTATATGAACGGGGAAGACTTGAACCAAGGGAAAAAGTGTTAATTCATGGAGGTGCTGGTGGTGTTGGTCATGTAGCGATTCAATTAGCTAAACTTAAAGGTGGTGATGTTGCGACTACTGTGAGTAGCCAAGATAAGGCTAATTTGGTGGCGGAGTTAGGCGCTGATAAGGTAATTTTTTACCAAGAAACTGATTTTGTCCAAGAGACTTTAAATTGGACTAACAACGAAGGTGTAGATTTAGCTTTTGATACTGTTGGTGGTGAAGTTTTTGAGCAGACTTTCCCCGCAGTGCGTGTCTATGGTGATATTGTGACGATTCTTGAACCCAAGAGTAACACTGTTTGGAAAACGGCGAGAAATAGAAATCTCCGCATTGGCTTAGAATTAATGTTAACTCCTATGTTGTTGGGTGATGAAGAAGGACTTCAACATCATGGCGAAATTCTTCAACAGTGCGCCACTTGGATAGATGAAGAAAAGTTGAAAATTCAAGTTAATCATACCTTTCCCTTAGAAGAAGCTGCAAAAGCTCACCATTTGCTCGAAACTGGTTCTATTTCAGGTAAGATTGTTTTGATGATTAGCTAAGAAGAGGGAACAGGGAAGGAATAATTAATTTATTACCAATTACCAATCACCAATCACCAATTACCAATTACCAATTTGCTCTTAACTACCAAATTACGTTATTTATTACCATTAGTATTGTTATCGTATTTTCTTTTTTTCCCCTTTCCTGCTTTTGCAGCAACAGTAGAACGGACTACTTTAACTTTAGAAATTTTACAGGAAAGAATTAAAACACCAACTTTGCGGGAAGGTAGTTTAACTGTAGATTTACGCCAGATGGTGATTGATTTACGTCCTGAAAATGGTAGTTTTCGTGATGATTTTTATCAGCTATTGCGGAAAGAATTACAAAAAACTGGTGCAAAACCTTTGGGTTTAGATTTGAGTTATTCTTTGGTTCAAGGGGATTTTAGCGGTAGTGATTTAGCTTTAAGAACACCTCTTTATGCTCAAGGTATCGCTCCCATTTTTACCCCCTTTGAGCATGAACAACTAGAACGTTTACGAGAGGTATGTTTACAGTCTTTAAATATGGCTTTTCCTGATTCTCAAGATTGTAGATCACTTTTGGGGACTGAATCAACTACATCAGGTGAAATTGCTGTTTTTCGTGGTGCTTTAATTTTGACGCAAACTCGCTTCAATGGAGAAGTGGAATTTCCTAATACTTTTTTTCTTCAGTCTGTTGATGCTCAAAATGCCAATTTTCTTAAAGCTACTAACTGGAATCATAGCAGATTTAGCCGAAATGTAAGTTTTAATGGTGCTAATTTCCGTCAATTAACTAATTTTCAAGGTAGTATATTTTTCGCACAAGCTAATTTTAAAGAAGCAATTTTTCAAGAACTGGCAGATTTCCAAGGTAGTATTTTCGGTGATAAAGTTTATTTTAATCAAAGTAAGTTTAAACAGTTAGCTAAATTTAATCATGTTGTTTGGGAAAATAAAGTTGATTTATCTAGCGTGAATTTTACTAATCAAGCACAATTTACAAAAGCAATTTTTAATCAATCTGTTTTTCTGGTAGAAGCAACTTTTGAGCAAGCAGTAATTTTTAGAGAAGCCGAATTTAATCAATCTGTAAGTCTGCAAGGTGCAAATATTCTCAACCAAGCAGATTTTAGCGATAGTAAATTTTCTCGTGCAGCATTTATAAATGTTTCTGGTTTAACTTTTAATTCTAATCAAGCAAAAATTTTAGGTAATGTTGGTGAAATTGGTAAACGATTTTCTGTTTCTACTTTACAAGGTAATCAAAATATTTTACGAAATTTGAGCCAAAACTTTCGTCAACAGCAACAAGTTACAGATGCTAATCAATTAGAATATACAAAACAACAGCTTAAACTCATAGAATTAAGTTACAAATTAATAGCCACAAATATCAATACTGCTTCTTTAAAAAATTTAATTAATTTGGGTTTTTCTTCTACCCAAGCAGAAGCAATTAAACAACGTCGTGATGTGAAGCCATTTCGCAATCTTCAGGAATTACTGAGTTTAGCAAATATAGATTTAGAATTATATCATAAATTGAGCGATCGCTTAATTGCCAGTGAACCTGTATTCCTTAGTGGGTGGTTATTTCAGGCTTTTAATTGGTTGCTGTTGAGTGTATTATTGTTGTTGAGTGGTTATGGAACAAACTTTTGGTTAGTTTTTGGTGTAGGAGGAATAGCGATCGCTCATTTTGGTGTATTATTTTGGCTAGTTGATCGTTATCGTCGTCTACATCCCCTCCCCATTATTCCCACAGCTTACGAAACTATTTCTATCTTCATCGGTTTTAGCTGTTTATCATCCTTGAGTTTATTAGCTATTTTCCGTAACAGCGCAGACCCTTGGCTAACTTTAGGATGTCTCTCGATTATTATTATTCCCATTCCCCTAATCTTATTATTTAGACTTTATCAACAAGGACGTTATCACGATTTAATGAACGTTTCTTACTTCACAGAAGATGGAACATTACGACAATTAAGATTATTAATTGGACGTTTACCAGTAATTCCCCGAAATCCCACATTTAGAGAAAGATATATGCCTCTTTTATGGAATCGACGTTGGAATTGGTTAAATTACTTTGATTTTAGTCTCAATAATTTACTAAGACTAGGATTTAACGATATTCGTTTGAGAGATGAACATCTCCCCGGAATTATCGCTTCCTTAGCCTGGTATCAATGGACATTAGGATTATTATATATTACCATAGTTTTATGGACTCTTTCTCGCACCATCCCCGGATTGAATTTATTGATTTATCTTAAATAGATATAAGCGTATTGTGGGGTATTTATTAATTTAACTTTCTCATCATCTCGTAAGTTGCAACATTAAAACCATTAGCTTCAAATAGCTTCTTAGCATATTCATTTTGTGCTGCGACTTGAAGCATCAATACTTGTGAACCTAACTGCTTTCCTGCATCTATTGAAGCATTTAACAGCAATTTTCCTGCTCCCAAACCCCGCACTGACTCATCAATATAGATATCATGAAGCCATGCTGCACTTTCAGAAATGTTAACCAAACTTTTTTCTTCTAAGCGTGTAAATGAGTAACCGACAATTTCATTTTCTACTTCCACAATTAAGATAATTGATTTTGGATTAGTTATTTCTTTAACAAAAAAATCAGAAATTTGTTCTTGATGATCTTCAAGCGTAACAAATCTTAATGAATTATAATTGCAATGTTGATTAATAAGTTTCATTGCATACTTAATTATAAACTGATGATCATCTGGAGTTGCTTGTCTAATTGTAATAGCTGGATTTTCCATTTTTCTAGTTTAAATAATTATTCAGGAAAACGTCTGTATCATAAATTTGTAAATAGATTATAGCTTCTTATTCTCTCTGCGCCTCCGCGCCTCTGCGTGAGACAATTAACTCCATACACTCACCAACAGAAACCTTTCGTCGCATTCCTTCCACTAAACCTTGATAACTATCCCAATTTTCCCGAATCAAATTTTTAGCTTGAAGTAGATGAAACCGTTGTTTTTGTTGACAAATCGCATCTGAAAAACCTAACGCCTGTAAAACCTGATTTAACTTAATTTTATCATCATTTCCACCTTCAGCCGAACTAAAAACTAGACTTTCTGCTGCAATACCAGCCATCCAAATATTACAGTACCTTTCTAACATTGAAACAGTGATTTTACCCTTTTTTAATTGTGCGGCTATTTCTTCATCTTCCAGTGTAACACCACCCTGTCCTGGTTGTCCTTGCTGAAAAGCTTCCCACGCACTGAGTGTGTAACCAGTAATGGGAATCCCCAATAAATGAGCTACTAGAAAGTGACCTGCTTCATGGTGGATAATTCGTTCTTGATATTCTGGAGAAAATCTAGCCAACCAGTCTAATAATATCGTTCCTCCCTTCCCTTGCCATGTAAAATTATCTAAGGTGGCGATACCCAAAAATGTGAAGGTAGCTAGTGCGGGTATGGCAGGAGATAGATGTATTAAGGGTCCTAGCAATGTTGAGAGAGTGATGAGGAATATGGATACAGCGATTAGATTGATGGCAGTTTGGCTCATGGGGAGTTTTTGAATACAGGTGAATGCTGCTTGGGTTATGGCAAAGTAACTGCGTGAAATCAACCGATTAGGAAAATATCACAGTCAGAACTTTAGCATTATAATAGATTTTAGTGAGAAATTTACGGCAGAAATACCGTATTGGTAGAAAATAATGTTATCCTGAATTTGATATAATTAAAATTATGCGATCGCCATTAAACATTTTCTCTGTTGAAGAATATTTAGAAGCCGAAAAATCTAGCGATATTCGCCACGAATATGTAGCTGGACAAGTTTTTGCAATGGCTGGTGCTAGTGAAGAACACAATTTGATTGCGGGTAATATTTACGCTATATTACGTCCTCATTTGCGGGGGAGTTCCTGTCGTGCTTTTGTATCAGATATGAAGGTGAAGGTTAAAGTTAGCAGGGCTGATATATTCTACTACCCTGATATTTTAGTGACTTGTAACCCTGAAGATAAAGAAAGGTATTTTAAAACTCGTCCAAGTTTAATTATAGAGGTTTTATCTAATTCAACAGCGAAAACAGATAAGCGAGAAAAGCGGATTAATTATCAAAATTTAGATAGCTTACAGGAATATGTGTTGGTTTATCAAAATGAAATTAAAGTAGAAGTCTATCGTCAAGATATTGAAGGAAATTGGTCAACGGAGGTATTGGGTAAAGAGGATAAATTACGTTTAGATTCTGTTGATTTAACTTTGACTATGGATGATATTTATGAAGATGTGATCATTGATGATTTATAATAGCCCTAGCGACTAGAAGTCACACCTACACAAACAAAGTCCACCTCCGTGGACTAAGATAAGCAAGCCAGGTCTACTATTAATTTAAAATTTTAAGTTACCCAATGTTAACATAGTATGGAGTAATTATTCGGTTCTATATAGTGTTTATTCACCAGCGTTAATGTAGAACCCCTGCTTTTTAGTGTTTCAATTTGCGAGGATACAAATGACTGCTACTGCTAATATTTCTCCTGTTAATAACATGAGTGTAACTGCTCATACTTTATTTGTTTGTAAAAGCTGTGCTAGTGTTTGGCAAGATGGTAAACGTGTTGGTGAAAGTGGTGGTCAAAAACTACTTGAACAAATTCAGCAACTAGCGGAAAATTGGGAGTTACAGGAACAATTCCCTATTCAAGCGGTTGAATGTATGAGTGCTTGTAACCGTTCTTGTGTTGTGGCTTTTGCGGGTCAGGGCAAAGTAACATATCTGTTCGGTGATTTAACTATAGATGATAGTGCTGCCGCTGTTCTGGAATGTGCTAGTAAATACTATAATAAACAAAATGGTTTATTGCCTTGGTCAGAACGTCCAGAACCTTTGAAAAATGGTATTTTAGCGAGAATACCAGCTTTACAACTCAATTAAATTAGTCTGTATATTTTCTATGCTGCGTGTATTAATTCTTGGTGGAACTGGTGATGCGGCAAAACTAGCTGCGGTGGTAGAAAGTATACCGGGAATTGAGGCTATTATCTCTCTAGCTGGACGTACTCGTGAACCTTCCACCCCCGCTGGTGAAGTTCGTGTTGGTGGTTTTGGTGGGGTGGAGGGATTGACTAATTATCTACGACAGATGAAAATAGATGTATTAGTTGATGCCACACATCCCTTTGCTAATCAGATTTCTTGGCATGGGGCAAATGCAGCTACAACAGTTGGTATTCCTCGTTTAATGTTGGTTCGTCCTGCTTGGGAGAAGCTAGAGGATGATACTTGGTTGGAAGTTGGAAATATTACAGATGCAGCCGCAATTTTAGAAAATCAAGCGAAAAGGGTCTTTTTGACTATTGGTAGGCAAGAAATCGCTAGTTTTGCTGATTTAGAAGGGATTTGGTTTTTGATGCGAATGATTGATCCACCTATATCAGATACTATCATACCTGATGGTTTGGTGTTGTGCGATCGCGGTCCTTTTTCTTTAGAAAACGAAAGAGAAATTTTAACTAAACATCAAATTGATACTATTGTTAGTAAAAATAGTGGCGGTAATGCTACTTATGCTAAAATCATTGCCGCAAGGGAACTGGGAATAAAAGTAGTCATGGTAAATCGTCCATTGATACCACCAGGGGAACAGGTTGCAGACGTGGAAAGTGCGGTAACTTGGTTGATAGAAAGATTGTGAGAGAATTAAATGTGCGAAAGTTCTAATAAACTAATTGTTTTAGCAGCAAAATTCGATGAACTATCCCAATAATCTGCTTTGTGAATTTTGACTTTGAGTAACGCAATATTGGGTTCATCTAATCCTTGAGGAAACCAGGTTTCTAATTTTGGTTGCCATTTTTCTTGTAATTTATTATGTTCTCTGACTAATTGTGCTGTACCAGAAATGGAAATATATCTATTATGATCTGGTGCAGAAAAACTGACATTCACCTGTTGATGATGTTGAATTTCATGTATTTTATAGGAATTGGCAAGGGAGAAAAACCAAAGTACACCTGCGGAGTCAATTTCTCCACAAACAGACATAGGACGACTGTGTAAACTCCCATCATCATCAAGAGTAGTTAACATAGCACAATCAATTCCTTCAATCAGTTGACGCAACTGCTGAATATTTTGATTTCGTTCTGTAGGATTTGTCATTTTTTTATCTCACTCATGGCTATTCAGACTACTTTTATTGTTAACGGGTTTATTGTTTATAGCTAGATTCTCAGGATATAGTTTTTGAATACTAAGATTTACTCTAAATTAATCAAATATGCCTAGAAATAGACGTAATTAGACAGGATTTAACTACAGTTATATATTGATTAAAATGATGAAAATTATAGAATTTCCTAGTCTAATCAAGTACAAAATTATCTGCGTTTATCTGCGTTTATCTGCGTTTAATTATTACAGAATCACAATGTAACAATTTTTGATTAAATAAACTCTTACGATTAATTCATATTTGTCCTCTCTGCAATCAAAGTGAAATTACCCAACAAAATAACAGCGAGTATATAGTTACACCCTACCATTCTATTCTAAAAAGGAGATATTTCAGCACTCAAGTGACTGAGCTTTACGCTTGCCCGGTATTCCTGTAAAATCTTACTTAACCAACAGAAGCAAAAGTTTAAATCCCAACCGTCAACCAATGCAGCAACAAATCCTACACTTAGAAAACGTCAGTAAACAATTTTCACAAAACACCCTTCCGGCTGTAAATAAGGTATCATTAACCTTGCAACAAGGAGATGTATTAGGATTGCTCGGACCCTCTGGTTGCGGTAAAACCACACTATTGCGACTGATTGCCGGCTTTGAACGCCTAGAAACAGGTAAAATTGAAATCGCTGGAAACATAGTTAGCAACGCCTCCACCTGGATACCACCCGAACAGCGCGATATCGGCGTGGTTTTCCAAGATTATGCCTTATTTCCCCACTTGAACGTTATCGAAAATATAGCCTTTGGTTTAAAAAATTCTAGTAAACAAGAAGCTCAAAACCGTATCACCCAAGTCTTAGAATTAGTCAGACTCCAAGGCTTAGAAAAACGCTACCCCTACCAACTTTCAGGAGGACAACAACAGCGAGTAGCATTAGCCAGAGCCTTAGCGCCCAAACCACAGATTATGCTCTTAGATGAACCCTTGAGCAATCTAGATATTCAAGTTAGATTAAGCTTGCGAGAAGAAATCAGAGATATTCTTAAAGCAGCAGGCACTTCCGCCATTTTTGTTACCCATGACCAAGAAGAAGCATTAGCCATATCTGACCTAGTTGGTGTCATGCGTCAAGGGAACTTAGAACAACTCGGCACACCAGAAGAAATTTATACCCATCCAGCCTCTAGATTTGTCGCCGAATTTGTCACTCAAGCTAACTTTCTTCCGGCACGCCGTCAAGGTAACTTCTGGGAAACAGAGGTTGGGAATTTTCAGCTAAAAGCTAATTATCATAACGATATTGGCGAAATTATGATCCGTCAAGAAGACTTAATCTTAAAACCTGCCATCAATGCCCCTGTATTCATTCGTACCCGTCGTTTTTTAGGCAGAGAATATCAATATTGCTTACAAACACCTTCAGGAAAAGAACTCCATGCTAGAATTATGGCAGATGTAGCCTTACCTATTGGTACAAGAGTAGAATTATCTATAGTAAGTAACGCAGTAAAGATATTTAGTTAAATTTATGGTTAAACTTTTATCATTTGCATATAGAATCAGTAAAGTTTGACTATAAAATGTGGTTTCTAGAGTCTGGATCATTTGTTTTTTTGGACAACTCTTAGCAGAAATAGGTACATTGTGAGTATACTTGCAGGACGTTACGAAATTATAGAGCAACTAGGCGGGGGTGGATTTGCCATTACTTATCTCGCTAAAGATAAGCTGCAACCCAGTGAGCCTCAGTGTGTTGTTAAGCAACTGTACCCTCACCAAAACAACTCTCGCGTCTTAGAATTTTTTAGAAATGAAGCTGTTATTTTAGAAAAACTAGGCAAACATCCCCAAATACCACAATTACTCGCACATTTTAGCGAAAACGAAAACTTTTATATAGTCCAAGAATTTATTGAAGGACAAGATTTAGGTAGAGAGATAATTCCTGGTAATCAATTAAGTGAAGGTTATGTGATCAAACTCTTGCGGGATGTTTTAGAAGCCTTGTCTTTCGTTCATTCCCAGGGAGTAATTCACCGAGATATCAAACCCCAAAATCTCATGCGGAGACTGACCGATGGTAAAATTTGTCTAATTGACTTTGGGGCAGTCAAAGAAATCAGCAGTTTAATAGTTAATAGTCAAGGTGTAATTACCTCCAGTGTTGTCATTGGCTCTTTTGGTTATATGCCTAGAGAACAAACCAGTGGTAAGCCAATTTTGGCTAGTGACATCTATGCTTTAGGAATAACTGCTATTCAAGCCTTAACAGGACTTGCTCCTACCGAGTTGGAAGAAGATCCCCAAACAGGAGAAATTATTTGGCGACATAAAGTCCAGGCAAATGACTGTTTAGCCGATATTTTAAGCAAAATGGTACGTCGTCACTTTAGCTTGCGCTACCCTTCCGCACTACCAGCATTACAGGATGTCCAAGGACTATCATCATTACCAGGGGCAACTCTACCACCAACACCAGCCTTCAGTGATTCCCGACAAGCATATTTTGATGAAACTCTCAATCGTCTCCAGGAAGGTCAAAGCCAGTTTTCTGTATTTGCCTTGAAGATACTCGAGTCTAAACGGGCAGAGTTGGGTTTATCTGAAGAAGAAGCCCAAGAAATTCAAGACGAAGTTTTGCGCCCCTATCGAGAGTATGAACGAAAATTACAAGAGTATGAACAAGCCTTAATAGTTGCGATTAGTCAACAATATCCCTTTAGCCAAGCTACTGAAAAAGATTTGCAAGACTATCGGCAGTATTTAGGATTAAAAGATCAAGACATTGCTGCTGTCGAGGAAAGGGTAATGTCTCCCCAAAAACCTGAAAATCGAATCCCGCTCAAAGACACCGAATTATTAGTTCCAGAACCAAAACGTAAACCAAGCCAATCACACAGTGCCTCTACTCCAAAATCACCATTACCACCAACTATTGAAACTCAGTCATTTGAATTTGAGACTGCCATTCTCACTCTCAAAAGCGGAAACTTTTTAGGTTTAGGAAAGAGTTGGGAAATTCAACGCAGTCGAAGAACAACAAGGTTTTTTACCGAAGATTTAGGTCGTGGCGTAATTCTGCAAATGGTGGTAATTCCAGATGGTAATTTTTTGATGGGTTCACCAGATAGCGAAATCGAAAGGTCTAGAGATGAAGGTCCACAACACGCCGTGACTATTAAACCCTTTTTTATGGGTAAATTTCCTGTAACCCAGGCTCAATGGCAAGCGATTTCGGCTTTACCTAAAGTACAAATAGATTTAAATCCAGATCCATCTTACTTTAAAGGTGCTAATCGACCTGTAGAAAATGTTTCTTGGATTGAAGCCAGAGAATTTTGCGCTAGATTATCTAAAAAAGCTGGGAAAAATTATTGTTTACCCACTGAGGCTGAATGGGAATATGCCTGTCGTGCAGGAACGACTACCCCGTTTTATTTTGGAGAATCAATTACCACTGATTTAGCAAATTATAACGGTAATCATATTTATAGCTCTGAACCCAAGAGTCAATATCGTGAACAAACAACAGATGTAGGGATATTGCCCGCCAATGCTTTTGGTTTATATGATATGTCTGGTAATATTTGGGAATGGTGCGAAGATGAGTGGCATAGTAACTATATAGGAGCGCCTGTAGATGGCAGTGCTAGGGTCAGCAATAATCATAATCAACTGTTACGTGGTGGTTCATGGTACGATTACCCTAAGTTTTGTCGCTCGTCTTCTCGGATTAAATTTGCCAGAGACTATAGAGATTCACTGGTAGGATTTAGGGTAGTTTGTACCACCTTTAGAAAATAATGCTATACCCGTATTTCTCACAAGTTCCGCGATAGCATTTCCTATAATCCTTACAAAAATTAGAGGTATTTTTGACTGGTTATTTTTTGATACAGTGTGAAAAACCGGAATCTAGATTTTATCAGGCTTTGAGAATTGTGGTGAGAAAATGGAATTGATTCAAGGATGTAAAAATCGCGATACCTTCGGCGATCGCAGCGATCGCTCAAAAAATAGCCGCATATCTGCAATGGATCAGGACTAATCTCAACGGAATCCTATACTTATGACCTGGTTGATCAAAATACTAATATTGTTCTAACCTCCAATTCAGTTACCAATAGTAATTACCCGCCTAATTTCATCAGTGCGAAACCCTATTGCCATTGGTCGGCGAATTTTTGGTAATACTGCTATATCATATAATTCAGTGACTACTCCTTCAATGTTGAGAGAATGAACTATATCCCCTGTTTTTAAGTTAATAACTAATAACCCACATCTGGCTTTAGTGTCTTTGGCTGCTAGTTTATCGTCTAGAGGTAAACCACTGAGGGTTTTAGTATGTCGTGACTCAGAAATGCCGACTATGGCAAAATTATGATGAAATGCTAGTCCTCTTTGATATCCAGGACAAAAAGCTATGGCTTCAAATGTTCCTGTTTCTAGGTTTGCGTATCCAAATTCTCCTGTACCGGAGTTAAGTAACCAAAGTTTATCTTGATACCATCGGGGTGAATGGGGCATAGATAGCCCTGATAAAACTATTTCGTTACTCTCAATATCAATAATGCAACCGCCTCCTACCCGCTTTTGTCGCCATCCTTCCGCTACATCTGATTGACTAATGAGGCTGACGTATTTGGGTTTACCGTCTTTTAATGCCAAGCCGTTGAGGTGACATCGATCTTCCGCTGCTAGTTTGGTGATGAAGGGGGGTTGCCAAATTGGGACAAAACTGTGGGTTGGGCTGACGGTGGCTAGGCAGCTAAATAGGGTGTTGGCAAAAACTATTTGTTGATTGTGGTCTATGACGATATCATGAATATCTAAGTCGCCCGTGATATAGCCTATTTGGGGTAAATAGATAACATCGTGGTCGTTGTGGGTTTCTCCAGGTGCGAGGGTGTTTTCAAATCGCCACAGTTGGTACAGAGTGCTGATATAGAGACTGTTACCGTTGCTATATAAGCCCATACACCTGTCTAGGGTGCGCTCAAATACTGCTAGTTTGCCGGTTGGTTCTAAACCAATAAAAAATACCTTACCTGCTTGGTAAGTGGTAAATACAAGGCCGAGGTGCTGTTCATATAGCCAGGGAACAAATTGGCGAGAAGCGGTAATTTCTAGTTTGGATTCTGCTATCTGCATTTTATACTTGTGTATTCAAATATTCATTTTGATACCCACAGCGTAATTTAGCTCAATCTTCTCTGTTATGTCAACTATGGCAACAACCTGTTATTTCCCATAATTCAAGCAATTAGGAGTTACGAACTGTACAAAAATAAAAAAATATCCCCTATTTGTGATACCGTCGCGTGACGTAATTCATGCACAGGGAGTAGAAACTGCAATACGCCCTTACTTTTAGCCAATCTTAATTACAACCTTTGTTTTAACCTTATGTTAGTTATTTCTTAATTTATTTAGTCTATTTTGAGAATGCTGTGTCAGAGATAATACAAAGAATGTAATTGACATCAATTATATATTTGTTTGATCTCATCTTGATATTTATTGCAGATAAATACAAGTCAGCAATTATCAAACCCAAAACTTTAATTATAGCAATGACAAACCTAATTCAACTGAACAATATTGGAAGTGTAGAGTTAAACGGCGCTGAAATTTCTGATTTTGACCCCAAATCACAACGCCTCTTTATTACTGGTGCATTAGATGGTCAACCAATCCTCCAAGTAGTTGATGCTTCCAACCCAGAAAATCCCACAAAAGAAACTAATATTGATCTTTCCGAATTTGGTGCGGGGATTCAAAGTATAGCTGTTAGGAAAGGGACAGGAAATGCTAATAGTATTGTTGCTGTGGCGATTTCCGCTAATACTCTCACCGATCCTGGCAAAGTCGTTTTCTTCGACGCTACAACACTAACCAAAATTTCCGAAGTAACGGTGGGTGCATTACCTGATATGCTCACCTTCACCCCCGATGGTAGCAAATTATTAGTTGCCAACGAAGGAGAACCCAACGAAGATTATACTGTTGATCCAGAAGGTTCAATTAGTATTATTGATGTTTCTGGAGATATTGCGGCTTTAGATAATAGTAAAGTTACAACTGCCGGTTTTACTGCGTTTAATGAACAAGCAGAAACTTTAAAGGCAGCAGGTGTCAGACTTTTTGGACTTAATGCTACTGTTGCACAAGATGTTGAACCGGAATACATAGCAGTTGCTCCTGATGGTAATACGGCTTTAATTACCTTGCAAGAAAACAATGCGGTTGCTGTTCTTGACCTAACTGCAAATAGCATTACAAATATCTTACCGTTAGGTTTTAAAGATCATAGTTTGCCTGGAAATGGTATTGATGCTAGTGATAGAGATGATGGTATTAATATTCAGAATTGGCCAGTTTTAGGGATGTACCAACCAGATGCGATCGCATCTTTTCAAGTTGGAGACAATACCTATTATATCACCGCCAACGAAGGAGATGCCCGCATTCGTCCTACCGATGATGATATTTTACCCGCTCCCAATGATGGAGAAGGTGATATTTTCAACGAAGAAACAAGAGTTAAAGATGTTGTTTTAGATCCCACCGTTTTCCCCAATGCGGCTGAACTACAAGCTGATGAAAACTTGGGTCGTCTGACAATTACCAACACCTTGGGAGATACAGACGGAGATGGAGATTTTGATCAACTTTATGCTTTCGGCGCTCGTTCATTCACCATTTGGAATGCTCAAGGTGAATTAGTATTTGATAGCGGCGACAAACTAGAACAAATTACAGCAGCCCAAACACCAGAACTGTTCAATGCTAACAACGGAAGTGCTGACGATGTTGACACCCGTTCTGATAATAAAGGCCCTGAACCAGAAAGTGTCACTGTTGGTGTTGTCAACGGCAAACCCTACGGCTTTATTGGCTTAGAACGTGCTGGTGGTGGTGTAGTTGTTTACGATTTAAGTAACCCAGAAGCACCTGAATTTGTCCAGTATATTCGCACCGAAACTGATATTAGTCCTGAAGGATTAAAATTTATCTCAGCCGCAGATAGTCCCATTAGTCAACCACTGTTAGCAGTTGCGAATGAAGTTAGTAATACTGTTAGTTTTTACGAAGTCATTTCCACAGCTAAACCCACCGTTGAAACCACTCCTGCATTGTTGGATGATCCCACCCTACCCGAAGACCAACAAGCTGATGCTGATGACCCAGCTATCTATGTCAATGCTACCGACTCCGCCAAAAGTTTGGTATTAACTGCCGTCAAAAATGCCGGATTGCGGGTTTATGACCTATCTGGGAATCTATTACAAACAATTAACCCCGGTGGCATCCGTTACAACAACATTGATCTACAATACGGTTTTCAATTAGGTGATGAAACCATAGATTTTGCAGTGGCGAGCGATCGCGAAAATGATAAACTCGTGATCTTCAAAATTAACCCCAATTCTACCGACGGCAACTATTTAGAAGATATCACCGACAGCAGTATTGGGACAATCTTCCAAGCAGCCCCCTTTGAACCCCCCTACGAACCAGACTCTCGCAGTTCTTACGGACTTGGACTCTATCGCAGCCCCTTCACCAACGATTACTACGTCTTTACCGGTCGTCGAGAAACTGGAGATGTTGCCCAACTCAAACTAATGGACATGGGTAATGGTAAAATTGGTGCAGAACGAGTACGTGAGTTTACAATACCCACAGATGAAGGAGTTGAAGCCCAAACCGAGGGTATGGTTGCAGACCAAGAAACCGGTTTCCTCTACATTGGACAAGAAAACGTCGGTATCTGGAAATTTGATGCTGAACCCAACGGTGGAACAACCGGCAAACTAATTGATGTCGTAAAAGACTTCGGAGGCGATTACCTCAGCGCAGACGTAGAAGGACTAACCATCTACTACGGCGAAAATGGTACAGGCTACCTACTCGCATCTAGCCAAGGTGATAACACCTTTGTTGCTTACACCCGTGAAGGTAACAACGACTTTGTAGGACGTTTTGGTGTTGGTAGCAACGGAGAAATTGACAGCGTACAAGAATCTGATGGTGCAGATGTCATTAACGTACCTTTACCCGGATTCCCCTCTGGTCTATTTGTCACCCAAGACGGTAACAACGATCCTGCTGTACTGGTTGAAGATGATGGTGAAATAGAAAACATCAGCACCAACTTTAAATTTGTACCTTGGGAAAACATAGCTAATAGCTTCTCCAACCCACTGAAAATTGACACCACCAGCTACGACCCCCGTAACCCCGTAGCCCAACCCAGACTCACCAACTACGAATTTACCGACCTCCCCAAATTAGGAACAACCTCTAAAGGTGAAGATATCTTCCTTGGTGGATTCTCCGGGTTATATTTCCAAGGGACTGCACCTAATGGCAACCTCAAATTTGTCACCCACACCGACAGAGGACCCAACGGTGAACCCACAGGTCAAAACAGACCATTTTTATTACCCGATTTCCAACCAGAAATAGTCAGTTTTGAACTCAACCAAACCACTGGTGAAATTATTATCACCAAGAGAACAGGCTTATTTGCTGAAGATGGTACAACCAAATTAACTGGATTACCTAACCTGCAAGCTGGGGCTGGTGGTACGGCTTATACTGACGAAATTGGTGTGGATTTAGATAATAATGTCCTAGCTAATGATCCTTTAGGTGCAGACGTAGAAGGTATCGTTGTTGCCCCCAATGGTAACTATTGGATGGTTGATGAATATCGTCCAGCAATTTATCAATTTGATGTCAATGGTAAATTACTAAACCGTTTCATCCCCCAAGGAACTGCAACTGCACCCAACCCAGACCAACCAGCAGGAACTTTTGGAACTGAAGTATTACCAGCAGTTTATGCCCAACGTCGCAATAATCGCGGTTTTGAAGCGGTGGCATTGGAAGGTACAAAGCTTTATGCTTTCATTCAAAGTCCCATTGATAACCCTGATGTGACTAACGATGCAACTTCCAGAAATTCCCGCAATTTACGAATTTTGGAATTTGATGTAGTTTCCCAACAAGTAACAGGGGAATATGTCTATTTACTCGATAATGTGACAGCCAGTGGTGCAGCTAGAACCGATAAAATTGGTGATGCTGTGTCTTTGGGTAATGGTAAATTTGCGGTGGTTGAGAGAGATGATAGATCAACTTCTGAATCTAATAAACTCATCTACCAAATTGATTTGGCACAGGCAACAAACATTCATAACTCCGCAAACTTTACCCTACCAGCCGATAAAACCATTGAACAGTTGTCACCAGAGGAGTTAGTTACTGCCAATATTACACCAGTTAGCAAGAGTTTAATTGTTAATGCCGCTCAACTTGGTTACACTGGGGTAGAAAAATTAGAAGGTTTGGCATTAGTCGCACCCAATACCCTCGCTTTAGTAAACGACAACGATTTTGGTGTTGCTGGACCTGTTCCTAACAAAGTCGGTATTTTGGAATTACCTTACAACTTGACAGTTCCTGCCCTGGAATTTGGTTCTACTGGTAATGATAATATTGCCGTTCAACCAAATCAAACCTTATTTACAGGTGATGGTGCAGATCAAGTAGATGCCCTAAACAACAATACCATCTTTACTGGCAACGATAATGATATTGTGACTGTAGGTAGCAACTCATCTGTCTTTACTGGAGAAGGTGAGGATAATGTTGTTGTCGGCCAAAATGGTGGTGCAGAAAACACCAGTGTGAATGGTGGGGCTGGGAATGATACTGTAGTTGTTGCTGAAACCAATGGTAGCAACAGTATATTTGGTGCAGCAGGTGGTGATAATCTCCAAGTTGTAGAGGGTTCAAATCAAATGCTATTCGGTGGTTCAGGTAATGATACTTTAACCAGTGGTGGCAGCAGTAACCGTCTTTACGGTGGTTCTGGGGATGATATGCTCTACTCCAACATGAATGATTGGCTGTATGGTGGTGATGGAGATGATAAACTGTTTGCAGGTCAAGGTGGTGGCAACCGTCTGACTGGTGGTAATGGTGCTGACCAGTTCTGGATTGCTAATGCTAGTCTACCAACCAGCAAAAATATCGTGACTGACTTTACTTTAGGCACAGATGTAATTGGTATTGGTGGTATTGCAAGTGCTACCCAATTTAGTGATTTGACATTAATGCAAGATGGTAATAACACCTTGGTGAAGATAGGTAGCACTGAGGTAGCTTCATTAATGGGAATTACATCAACTAATCTGGTAGCAGGTAACTTTGCTTTCTCTATCAGTGCGGTTTAATTATACTAAACACGGTTTAATCATTTGATTCTGTGGGTAAGGGTTTAGCATTGCTAAACCCTTAAAAATTTGGGTTTTTCGTAATTTTGTAAAAGTCCATGGTCTCTCAAAGACGAAATCTTAAATCCGCGAATATTTCTGATATAGATTTGAGTTTTAGCCTTCTCATAGCCAAGCTACTTATTTAACCACTCCGCATATTTGTTATAAAGCTTTAACCCTAAAACTTTCCTAGAAAATTCTTTAGGCTGTTTGTATTTTTTCGCACTATATTCGTTACGAATTTTGAAGACTTGCTGACAGGGATGATGCCATTGCTCTAATAAAGCTACTAACTGTTTAAACTGTGAATAGGAGAGTCCGTGTTTAAATTCCAAAGCCACCAGTTGGACAATGATAGCAAAGTTCTCTGGAGTGAATTTCTCCGGTGGATACTTAATAATTGGAATCAAATTCTCCAAAATTTTATAAGCATCTATGATAGATGGAATTATCACTGTAGGATCAGTTAGATCATCTGCTTGAATTGTATCTACTATAAAACTAATAGTTCTCAACACAAGAAAATCACCTAAGTTTAGACTTTTAAATAAACTAAAAAGTTCTAGTCCCAGTTCAGTTGCCGATAACTTTTCTATAGCATCTTGATAGGCGTTTAAAGCTTGTCTACCCTTATCGCTAGTAATTTCCGACAGAATTTCATTTAGCTTTGCATTACACAAATGCACAAATTCTGTTCTATTTTTATCAAGGTGAGATTCAACAAATTGATAGTATTCTGTCTGCTTTCGAGAAAGATATTGAAATTCCACCTGCCAAATCGTTTCAAAACAGTCCTTTACTTCGATCGCAGCTTTAAGCCGTTGGGCGCTCACACTTATTTCTTGATAATAATTTGTTCCTTTGCTAATATTTCTACGAATAGTTAAAAGTGTAATAAATTCCTTGCTAGTAAATTTTTTATCATCGATCTTTTCTGCCTGATTAGCTATGATTTCCGCCGATTCAAGTTCTCGATTGTGTAAAAAAATCATACCATCTGGTACTTTAGGTTTAAAAATTGAGGCAACCAAAGCTTCCCATAAACTTTTATCAGACCACAATGGACGATTCCACCAAGGCTGTTTTTCACTATCATTTTTATGAGTTTCTTGATTCATTGTGGTTCAGGATATTTGCTGAATGTTGTACAAATTCTAAGCGTTAATACTAGCCAGAAAATTTTTCGATGATCTTACCATATTTATACTTAATTTTCAATAGGGATATACAAAAAAGAGCTAGTATTAAATCACACAAGTGTTGTGGCTATACTATTTATTGTACAGGGATAACATGATATTTTGTATCTATCCAAAGACTGAATTTTGTAATTAGATAAGGTAAATTGCTAGTTAGATCAAATAAGGTGCGTCAGAAACTTAAAATTAGCGATTTTACCCTAAATTATTCGGTCTGACGCACCCTACACAGTAAGACGGCTATTATAAGTGCTAATTTTGCGTTTTGAATACGGGGGGTGATGTGATCATCTCCCGTTTTTTTATGAATGGATTTGCGACAATTGGAGTATTGTTATGTAATTTATCAATCATGGACCCGATTACTACGGCTATTATAAGTGCGATCGCTAATCTGAGCAAAGATGTGATCAAAGACAGTTACACCACCCTCAAAGCGGCTTTAGAAAAGAAGTTTGGCAAAGATAGTAACCTAGTTGATGCTGTCAATGGGTTAGAAAAAAAGCCCGAATCAGAAGGACGTAAAACAACTCTGCAAGAAGAAGTAGATAGTTCCAACGCTAATAATGACCCAGAATTACAGCAATTAGCACAAAGTTTACTAACACAACTGCAAGAACAGCCGGGAGGACAACAAATTATCAACCAAAACATTAGTCATGTCAAATATGGTGCTATTTCTGCAACTGGCAATGCTACCATAAGTAATATTACAGAACATAGAACAGATCCAAATAGCTGATATGATGCTTTAATCTAAAAATTTGGGAACTTCTAGAATTAAATAAAACTCTTTTAGGATGGGTATTTTGTTCATCCTAAACCACATCTAGTTTGAGAATCGTAGTTTTTTACCGAGATTCTGAGATTGCTTCCTTACGTCGCAATGACACAACAGAATCATTAAAAACTTCAGATTTCAACATGGATGAGGTTTAATTTAACCCAAGTTGCTAGTTATCTAGTTAAGATTGGTAATTAGCGATCAAATCTAGACTTCATCCTGTTCATCCTTAAATCCTGGAAATCCTGATTCAGACAGTTATACTAACTTAGCAAAAAAATATTAGTGAGGAAGGTTGAGGTGTCGGAAGCAAACCAGATAAATCAAACTATTACAAACGCAGAACAGGTTGCTAGTAGTATATCTGGCGATGTAACTATTTACAATTATCACTATTACTCTCACCAATCAAACAAATCAGTCCCTAATAGTTCTGACAAAACTTCTCATGTAAATCTCACCTGTCCCTATCGAGGATTACATCACTTCAGTCCCCAAGATGCTGAATACTTCTTTGGTCGAGATGTTTTTGTTGATAAACTTATAAATGCTACTAAAACCAAAAACTTTATCTCTGTTCTTGGTGCATCAGGAAGCGGAAAATCTTCTGTAATTTTAGCTGGTTTAGTACCCAAACTACAAGAACAAGGTAATTGGCAATTTACTCATTTTCGTCCAGGTATTGAACCTTTCCATGCACTAGCTGAAGCTTTAGTTCCTCTTTACGAACCTGATAAAGATGCAACTGAACAAATGCGTCAAGCCCGTAAATTATCTAGATCATTAATTTATCACTCTATTCTTCTACAAGATGTATTCATCCGCATTCAAAACAATTACCCCGACAAAAAACTGTTATTAATTGTAGATCAATTTGAAGAACTTTATACTCTCTGTAATGATGATAAAATTCGCTGTAGCTTCCTAGATTGTATATTGAAAAGCTGTAAATCCTCAGTTGTAATAGTTGCAACCATGAGGGCTGATTTTTTAGGAAATGCTCTTACTTATCGTCCATTAGCAGATAAGTTGCAAAATAATATTATCATGTTGGGAGCAATGAACCGAGAGGAACTTACTCAAGTAATTGAGCAACCTGCTAAACAACTAGATATAAATTTTCAAGAAGGTTTAATAGAACGTATTTTAAATGATATTAAAAATGAGCCTGGTAACTTACCATTGCTAGAATTTGCCTTAACTTTATTGTGGGAAAACCGCACAGAAAAACAATTAACTCATGCAGCTTATCAAGCCATTGGTCAAGTACAAGGGGCTTTAACACTTCATGCAAATGAAACTTATAACAAGCTAACTCAAAAGCAGCAAGAACAGGCAAAGAAAATTTTTATTCAATTGGTGCTTCCAGGAGATAAAGAAGATACTCGAAGGGTAGCTACCAAAAGAGAATTAGGTGATGAAAATTGGGATTTAGTTACTAAATTAGCTGATGCAAGGTTAGTAGTTACAAGTGTTAATTCTGTAAATCAAGAAAATGTAGAAGTTGTTCATGAAACTATTATTCACCATTGGGATAAATTAAGAGAATGGATAAACAAAGACCGAGATTTTCGTCTATGGCAAGAACGTTTAAGAGTAGTAATGCGTCAATGGGAAAATACTCAACGAGATAAAAGTACATTATTACGAGGTGTGTTACTTGCAGAAGCAGAAGAAAAATTGAAAGAACGTGGTGAAGAACTAAGGCAAGAACAAGAGTTTATTGAAGCTAGTTTATTATTACAAAAAGAGGAATATAAACAACACAAAGCAACTCAATTACAAATTTTGATGGGTAAATTGTATGCTGTTATGCTTGCTTTTTTTGCGTTAATATTATTGTATATTAGCAAAGAACCAATTCAAAGATTAACAAATGAAAGAGAACAAGATAGTCTTGCCGAAAAAATTGCTGATATTACCTTAGTCCCAGGAACTGAAAAATTTTCTGTAGAACCATTGTTTTTAACAAAAGATGAAATATGGCTCAATAGATATAGCTATGACAGCAAAAATAAAGAGTTCCCAAAAGGACTGATAAGGTATAATTTTAAAAATAAACAACCAAAATCTTATTTTGACAATAAATCAGTTACATCTGTGTTAGTAGAAAATCGAGATATTTGGGCTGGGATAGCAGAAGAAAATGGTAAAAATGTTAAATATTATATTCTACATGGTGTTCTTGAAAATGGTTTATTAAAGAAGAAACTAACTATAACTGTTTCCTCTTTAGTTACTAGCTTAGTTATGGATAAAAATAAGCGTTTGTGGGTTGGTACTTATCGGGGTGTATGTTTAATAAAATCAAAATCACAGCAGTGTCAGTTTATGAAAGAAATTAATTCTGCTTGTTCATTACTTGCAGGAGAAAAGGATATTACAATTAATAAAATAATTTTAGATCAACAGAGGAATTTATTATGGATAGCTGCTAATAGGGGTCTTATTCGTTGGTATTTAGATAGTAAAACCCAATTCTCAGGATGTTTATTAGACAAAAATGATGATAACCGTGAAATTCGATCATTACCATTACCTGATAATTTAACCACTGTAACTATTGACAGTAGAAATCAAAATATTTGGGTTGGTAGCGATCAAGGATTTGTTAAATATTTTCTTGAAGGGATAAAGACTCCAAAAAACATTGATGATAAATGGAAGACTTATACAAATACAACGGAAGAAATAATAACACTTATTCAAATCAAAGAAAAATTTTTTCTTGCAGGAACAGGGAGTGACAAAACTTTTCTTTATAGTACATATACAAATAAATGGATACCTGTTAAAATCAACATAAAAGAGTCCTTAAACAAGATGGTTTTGACCGATGATGGTTATTTATGGATAGGAACAGATAGAGGTTTATATCAAACAAAATTATCTCTAATTAGTAACGCTAATAACTGACAATAATTGAAAATATTTGGAGTGATAAACTATGCCAAATCCAATTGAAGCAACAAGAATATTTGCTGACTGGACAAGAAAAGTAAAGAACATCATAATTCATAGAAATGATCAAACTATAACTGCTAGTGGTGATCCAGCAACTAGCAACAGAGACAGAGGAAGATTGATTTCAATAGAAATATTTGCTAACTGGGCAAAAGAAATAAAGAACATCATAATTCATAGAAATGATCAAACTATAACTGCTAGTGTTGACCCACAAACTAGCAACACAGAGAGATTTAGTTCAAGAGAACTTAGTCTAACAGAAGATACAGATTTTGATGTAGATGAATTTATTCCTACTAACAATTTTTTGCAAAGACTAAGTTCATTAGAAAGTATCCCTAAAGAAATTCGTGAAGTACCCGTAACGGAAAGAGAAGATTTAGCAAGGTTTTGGGAAATAATAACTGATAACCCAGTTTTATTGAATCAACTTCTTATCCCTCTAGAAACTTTACGTCCTGACCCAAATCAACTCATTTCTCAACCACAGGATATAGTAGAACAAATTAAAACAGAACTAGGAGAAAAAATTCCTGAAAATACGTTAAAAAATCTAGAAACTACTGTTAATGAAATTGAGATTCCTATTCCCATTCCTTCTATTGAAGAGGTGTTTGCTGCTATTGAAGCAAAAGATCCTAAAATAGAAATATTGGCAGCAATTGATAAATTAAGTCCAAAAGCGTGGAAATGGTTAGGGACATTGCTAGTTTATCTTGTGCAAAATCCTAATGCAGAAATAGACTTATGGACTATAATATAGCCATTTTTGTGCGCTAATTTGAACAAATATCTGATTAATTTTATGTAACTACTTACCCAATACTTG
>NZ_JAYGHC010000017.1:98414-119873 GCF_034932285.1 Cronbergia sp. UHCC 0137 | reverse complement strand
ACTAGAGCGCGGTAAGGAAATAGGTAAGGAGATAGGTAAAGAACAGGAAAGACGACAAATAGTAGAAAACCTGCTTTTAGCGCGATTTGGCTTTATAGACAAGCAATTAGCGGCAGTTGTTCAACCAGTATTAAATTTAACATCCCAGGAATATACTACTTTGCTGTTGCAGTTGTCTAGTTTATCTCGCGAGCAGTTGTTAGCCCGATTTCAATAGCGATCGCGTAAGCACTGCTGCAAGCAGTTCGCCATGGGTAGTATGTTTAGAAAAGGCAAGTATAGATTGATCTGGCTCGTTTTAGCGATCGCCTTGGGCTTATCTAGTGTTATTCCTCTGAGAATAGCGATCGCCTTTTACCAAACCCCCGTCCCTCAAGCAATTTTTGTATTGGGTGGTGATTCTAACCGCATGAAATTCGCTGCACAATTTTGGCGATCGCACTTTTAATCTAAATCCACATTACATTATGTTAGTTTTTATCACAGTGAATTTATGTAAGAAGCAACATCTCTGATAATTTTATCCCATAGTAAATAACTTCTATAAAATTCAAACCCGTTTTTTGATAGAGAATTTCTAAGTTCTGAATCAGAAACCACTAATTTAACATATTCAGTAAATACATCCACATCTCCAGCTGGACTTATAAACCCTGTTTCCCCATGTTTAACCATTTCAGGTAATCCACCTACATCAGAAACTAAGACAGGACAAGCATTATAATATGCAACTGGAATCATTCCACTTTGCGAAGCATCAATGTATGGTAATACTAATATATAAGATGATAATAGCATTTCATCCATTTCATCATCTGAAAGAAATCTATTAACAACATTTAATTTTTTTAACTTTTTGATTTTTTCGTCATACGGTGATAAATCTCCATAACCAGCAAGAAGAAATTCACAATCAAGTTGATCTTCCAGCATTGCTATTATGTCCAAAAAAATATCTATACCTTTATATTTATCAATTCTACCTATCAGGCTAACAAACTTTTTCTGAGTTTTGGATTCTGGTAAAGTATTTCTATGAATAGTTCTATTTACTCCATGTAAATAAGAAAATATTTTAGAATCAGCCAGAGAGAAATGTCTTTTCGCTGATAATTTAAGGTAATTACCATAGACCGTTATACTATCAGATAAACTCACCTGAATCTTTTGAAAAAAATCTATAAAAAATCCATTTTTAGTATTTGCGTGTGGTGTGACATCATGAATATGTGAAATTGTTGTTAACTCAATATGAGGTAATAAATTAATTATTCGAGCTGCAAATGCTGTTATAACATTAAGGGGATGAGCAGAAACAAAATATATGATCAGTTTTTTTTCCTTGGCTATTATAGAAATAATCTTAATTATTTTGAATATATTAAATACATCTAGAGCCATGCGAATATGGTTACTAGATTCAGAAATACCAAATATTTGGGGATCAATAACAGCTTTTGCGTATTCTTTGTCAGTCAGTACATACAGATTGAAATATTGGGAAAAATTTACTCGATAACTATCCAAAATAAGTTTCATTCCTATTTTAGCGTTGAAAGCAATTAAAATTAATTTGTTCATAATTTCTGTGCATTTAACAGCCTTTTCTGCCCAGTAGTTAAGTAATTTTGACAACTACAGTTCTGAGTATTACTATACTTCTTCCCAGTGCAACTCACTTATAGATGGAAAGTTGTACTGATTTGGAGATTTAGAATTATTCTGTAAAGTGAGACAACTTTCTACACTTACTATGGAAATCGGATTTTAGCGTTTTACACTATTTAAGATAATTTTTGCAGTTTTTTGCAATGGATCTTCACCATCAAAATAGAAAAAGTTTTGGAACTGAGATTTTAAATTGTTTTCATACTCGTTTTCTAGGATAGCATAGTTATTGATAAAATCAACTAACTCTTTAACATCAGCAGTTTTTACTCTGCAAATATCTGCAAAATATGAAGGGATTTCATGACCTTCAAAATTCCACAACAGCACATTTGTATTTACCATTGCTATCACTGCCACCAAGGTTGAATAATGACCTATATAATGGGTACAATGAGGAATGTTATTATTGCAAAATTCCGCTTTATTAAATTCTTTCAACTGCTTGTATAAGGATAAATCACTTCTTGGGTGCAGTTTTATATATATTTTTTTATCATTTGATATACACGAAGACAAAATTTTAATAAAGTCTAAAAATATATCTCTAGAGAGTCTACCATCTTCCACTAAGGTTTGAGCAATATAACAAATTGAGTTTTCTTGAGGAAGACTACTAATATCTTTAACTTTAATTAAGTCTGGATACCCAATTACGTATTGAGACTCGTCTGAATATCCAAATAGTTGATGATGGTATTCTTTCCAAAAATTGCCATATACTAGAACTTTATCTACATTAATTTTGTCTTTATCAATTAAACCAGTTATGTTTTGACCAGAAACTAAATTCTTAATGTAGTATTGTAAGTATTTGATTTTATCCTCTTTAATGGTTTCAGCTATTGTTAATACACATATTATATATCGCAAACTTTTTACAAATTTTTTAAAAAAAAGTGATGGTTCTCTTTTAGTGAATGGAATATAAAGACCATGCTGGAACATAAAAGTTTTTATATTCAATGTTTTGGCAATACTTACATATGCTGAATCAGGAATCCTTTGAGCCATGACTATTAGGGCATCTGGCTTAAATCTAGTTAATTTATGATTAATATTTGTTCTACTTGGGAATCCACTATAAATAATTTCTGAATTGACTGGTAATTTTTTCAAGATTTCTTTTTCAGAAGCACCATTTTTTTCCTCATAAATAAATTGATATTTATTACCAGGACACAAATTTTCAATAGCATGAGCTATTGATGCTGGATGTCTAGTGTGGCTAGCAAGATGAAGGTCGAAGAACGAAAAGTTAGGCATTTCTTACGTCTCACTATAATTCAGTATTTATGTTATTTACCGCACAAAAATTTTACTCACACCAGCCTATTTAAACTTGATTGCAAAAGGAGACCTGATTTTGAAAAATGTCTTTAAAAGTAATAGTCTATTGAGAATATTTATGATGAACTTATCAAAAAGCCTAGTAGCGTACTTACTGCGTATTTGTGACTGTTCTGCTATACCTCCCTTTGAAGCACCTGCTGGTGCAGATTTTGCCACCGTTACAGGTAGATAAAATATTTCTACACCTCCCAGCATCCTAATAAATACATCATAATCCATAGAATGTTTGAGAGATTCATCAAATTTGTAGTTCCTGTGTAAGTTGGTTTCACAAAAGAAAGCCTGATGAGGCAAAAACATAAAGTATTTGAGAAAACTTGATGGCAGTTTTGGTGGGGTATACATAAACTCTTCTCCTTTTACAAATACAATTCTACTACCAACTGCACATTTCCACTCATGTTTTAAATAGCTATTAACTACCTCAGAAACTATACTATTTGAAAAAAACAAGTCACCAGAATTTAAAAAAAAGATTAAATCGCCTGTACTCCTATCTATACCTTTATTAAAGGCACTTGATATGCCATTATCTGCTTCTGAGACATAAGAAAAATTTTTACTATGTTGATAAGACTGCAAAATTTCTTTCGTTCCATCATTAGAATCACCGTCTACAATAATATGTTCAATATGTTCATAATCTTGCCCTTTAACTGACTCTAATGTTCTCAATAAACCTTGAACATCATTTCTTGATATTGTTACTATAGAAATTAGGCAATTGTTCATATAAATATGTTTCCAGATATGTAAATTTTATCTCACTATTGCTAGACATTTATTTTTCTAGAAAAAACTCCACAGAATGATTGATTCTGTGAATGGTTTTCAATTTAGAAAACATCTTAACCAGTTGGGTATGTTAGCGACACTGTAAAGCACTGTCATATATTAAATCAAATTGGTGCATTAGTAACACACCCTACAAAATGCTATTTTAGGCAAAGCCTGTGTGATTATCCCTGTTTTTATTCACGATAGAGTTTATTACTAGGGGAGTCAACATATCAACAGACTGAATATAATTCAAATTTAATTCCGTGCAGAAGTCAAGCCATCGTTTCATCTCACTCCACCCTGATACAAAAATGAAATCTAACCCTGCTTGACTGGCAGCTATGTAATCGTATCGACTATCACCTAAAAATAAAGCAGGTGTGATAATGTTTCCCCGCTCTTTTTCCCGAAGGAGAATATGTTCTTTCGTGTCAGGGCTACCAAAAATTCCACCATCAAATAGATGATCAATACCTTTTGCTGCAAAGACCTGACGAAGTTCAGCTTGATCCCCTCCTGACGCAACTAACCATCGAGTATCAGTGAGGTGATTGCGTAATTTGACCAGTCCTGGGGCAACTGAACACTCCAGTAAACCGGATCTAACAGAGGAAGCATAAGCTGAAAGCAAGTCATCTAATCTTTCAGATTTATTACATTCTCCTACAATATTTTCAAGAAAATACTCGAACTTGCGATAGCGGGAAATTCCACCATTTTGAACATGATAATCGACTAGGGCTTGAGCAGCAGTTTCACCATAGGGTAATGCTGCTTGGTAAAAAGCTTCTGTTTTTAATTTGTTGGAGTTTAGAATTACACCATCACAATCAAAAACTAGACATATATAGCTATTAAAAGAAACGTTCATTTCGGGTTTCTAAAAATTGAATAGCAGCTTCAGCACGCTTAATATCTTCATAAGTATCAACGGCAACTGAAACATTAGACATTTGGATCATACGAACTTCCCAGCCCAATTCAAGAAAACGTAATATTTCTATGTCTTCAATAGTTTCCAAAGGAGTTTTTTGAGACTGCTTCGCAAAATCGTTCAAAGCAGCTTTTGGAAATGCGTATGCACAAACCTGACGGAAAGCAGCTTTAAATCCATGTTCTTTGGTTGATGGTATAGCTGCTCGTGACATATAAAGCAATCGTCCATCAGAACGCATAACAACCTTGGGAATATTTCCACTTCTAAACATTGCCTCCTGATCTAGTACACAATAACCATTTAGTATGTCATTAGGAAAACATTCCACTGCACGAAGCAAAGATTTAAGATCACTAGGGTTGAAAACTGGTTCGTCTCCTTGAACATTCAAAAAAATATCAGCATCAAGTTGATTTGCACATTCAGCAACTCTATCAGTTCCTGTTAGACACTCTGATGATGTCATTATTGTTTGAATTTGATAATTCTTGCAAGTTTCATGAATGCGTATATCATCTGTTGCTACGTAAACTCTCTCCATAGGAAACGCTTTTAGACATTGCTGATAGGTTCTGACAACCATTGGCAATCCACAGAGATCAATCAAAGGCTTTCCGGGTAGCCTAGACGATTCATAACGGGCTGGGATTATAACCACATAGTTAATCATAGGTAGTTTCTCATAAGGCATATATAGACACAGAGGTAATTTTATAACGAGTCGGAGTTATGGCTTGAATTGAGGGGATACCTGGTAGCTGAGTAAATTTGCTCAGTAATTTATCCATTTCATCATTTCGTGGGTCATCAGATTCATAGCCGTCAAATCCAGCTAAAAGAATTTTTGATGCCTGACCACTTATAGCCATCGCTAAAGCATAGGCAATTACCATAGAAGTAGGCAAAATGCAGTAGTATGTTTCAAACCGAAAAATCTCTGGCTGCACAGATAAACCAAAATCTAGTAGTTTCTTGCTATCAAGTGCTTCGCATACACTATCAGGTAACATTGAAGCCGGAGTAACTAGAGGATGAGGTAAAGTTAAATGTTCTACACAATCTGCCAGCAAACGTACCGGGTGGCACGCTGCACGGACATCAATTAACTTTGCTTGAATGTGCCTCTGGGTGTTAAGGGCAATTACAACTGGATGCTTACTTTGAATGTATTCTTCTAAAGCCTGTTGATGACGTGCAACGCCAGGTCCTGAACCTAGAATTAACACTTCGCGTTCTTTAATCAGACTTACGGGCGACCAAGTGCCTATGGGTTCACCTACGTAAAAATGTCGCGCGGATTCTAATGTATTGAGGTTAAACTTTTTGCCTCCCGCAGACTTTAGGTGATCAATAACCGCTAAAATGTCCTCCTCTGTATATCGAGCATCACCCAGCATTTCCTGAATATAGGTAGGATGAATACCATATTTGCCTGCTAGATAATAATATGTATTAGTTCCCCAAGCATATTGTTTCTGCATCACACTAAAATACTTGCCGATAACCGTCATCAAAGGTGTGATATTACAAGGGCAATTCTGCCGCATTGGTGCTAACTCGATCGCCAGATATTCAATTTTTACATTACCTGCTCCTCGCCCCATACCCGTAACTGTTCCATCAACCCAGCTTACATTCTCCTGCACTGCACGGAGCGAATTGGCCAAGGCTTGCCCCATATTGTCGTGGGTGTGAATCCCTAACTCACCCTGCCAAACTGTTTGCAATATGTGGATAATCTCAGCCGTATGTTCAGGGTTCATACTGCCCATGCTATCGGCAAAATAAAGCACGTCTGGAGGACATTGATTTGCAAGATGAGCCACATCTGTAATTTCTTTTGCAGTGCGATCGGCAATTTGCATTAAGTTGATACCGACCACATAGCCCTGTTCTTTTAGCCATTGACAACCTGGCAACACAGTTGCAAATTCATGGAAGTGGCAAGCAATTCGCACTAAAGTAACTGGGGATTTGGATGCTGGCTTAAACAAATGGGAAAGCGCATCAAGCACCCCATCAGGATGTTTAACAAGTTCACTGGCATTAACCATAACACCAATTTTGAGGTTATCGGGAATATCAAACTGACTGATGAAGTTGTCAGTTGTGTATGCACAACCCCCTTTAAACCCGTTGCTATCAAATGACCTAAAGCCTAACTCGACATAATCGACCGAAATAGCAGACATTGCTTGGAGATATTCTTTGATTAGTTGGGTATTGAAATCCCACACATTGTAGTATCCTCCATCCCGCAGGGTGCAGTCAATCAGTTTAACTTTATTATTCATTCTTGAAACTAAACAATTGTTCATCTATTTAATAGTTTTTGCTTGATTGAAACTTTCTTCAATATTATTTTTGTTGCATTAATTACTAATATATAGAAAATTTAATAAAAATACTCAATCAACTTAACTAAGTTGTAATCTAATGGTCTCTTATCAAGGACTACCAAACCCCTGGTATCGTTTATATCACTATTTTGAATTTTAGGAATTCTATAAAAAGAAAAAGCAAGTAAAGATATCAATGCTAATAATATCATGTACTTTGAGTAGTTTTTTATTTCTTTTGAGTTTGATATACTGATAAACGGAATATTAATTAACCATAAAGGAAAATAAAGGAAATTGAATAAAGCCAATCTATAGGGCAAAAAAGAAAATGGTAAAGTCATGATAATAAGTGTTATTTGAAGTTTGCCAAGTAGCCTTAAAATTTCCAAGAATTCATGCAATTTTGTGTCATCATTACTATCATTTATTATTGTATCTTTTTTAATTTGCCAAAAACATAAACAGCTTAAAGCTATCTGAGTAAGAAATACTGGACTAGAAAATGATATAAAATTTTCAATAGAATCAGAATCTTTGTTTATAAAGACAAGTAGTTTACCAGAAGCGAATAAACCACTTGTATAAAAAGTATTGGCTAATTGGTATATGAATAGAACCATTGCTTGGGGAATAATCGTAGCGACTAACAATAATAATAGCAATATTAACAAGTATAACTTGTTCAATAGTTTTTGTTTGATGAAAATATTATTATATGTAATCTTATTCATCATTTTTCTAAAAAAGTCTCTAAATGTAAATAATATCCAAATAGATATAGATCCGTAGTGAATAAATATAGATATTAAGGACAATATATGATATATTATCCTTCTTCGTTTATAAAAACTAATTGCTAGAATCATAATAGATAGTGACAGTGATGAGGCTAATAAAAAAAGCGGAACACCTAGATACGGAGCGACTAAAGAATTGTATATACTTATGGCTATACATCCTAGCTTGAATTTCTTAATTCTAGAAAATATATTTAATAACCCTAAAGTGGAAAATATATTGAATAATAAAGCAGTGATAAGTAAAAAAATCTTTTCATGATCGCCTATTATAAACCTTAAAAAATATTCATATACTTGATAAAGAGGCTCGTGTCCACTATTCAAGCTAATACGATAACTATTAATTGTATCTAAAGCGGTTTTAAAAGATACTATATAAACTTCTGTATCACTTTGAGGAGTGATAGTAGCACAAATCAAAGAACCTATAACGCATGATGAAAAAATTAAATATAATGATACAGAACCAAACTGCTTATCCTTAGCGAAAAAAATTGATGTAAAGCAAGCAAATGATGGATAAAGGACTGGGTAAAAATATAGTACAGGAATACATAATAAAAACAAAAATGGCTTCATTGTTTAGTTAAGATATATGTGTTTACGAAAATTGTTTTTATATCAATTAAGTTATGTCTTGTGGATATCTTTATATACTGAGAGATAATTCTGAGCTTGTATTTCTAAAGTAAAGTTCTTCTCAACTTTTTCACGACCATTAAAGCCTAACTTCCGTAACCTTTCCTCATCCTCCAGTACACAAGTAATTTATTTACCCAAGTAACCATGCAATTTTAAATTAATTTGATGGTTTCGTATATTTCATGAAAAATCGTAACTTCAATCGAGTATTTTTCAATTTGCTTGACCGTTGATGTTCCTCTGCCAGTTAATAGTAACACCGGATGACAGCCCGCTTGAATAGCACACTCCAAATCACTGGGAGCATCGCCAATAAAATAAGATTGCGAAAGATCAACATTATATTTTTTAGCAGCTTGTAATAAAAGATACGGTGATGGTTTTCGGCATTTGCAAGCCTCATCGGGATGATGAGGACAAATCAAAACATCGTGAAAACTTACCTCAAATTGTTGATACTCGCGAAAAACTTGGGCATGAACTTGGGCTACATCATCAAGGCTAAAATAGCCGCGACCAACACCCGATTGGTTGGTAATTATGATCAGTAAGTAGCCTGCATCTTGCCATTGTCTCAATGCTTGACCAGCACCTTCAGGAATTTCTACTTGTTCTGGTTTACTGAGGTAAGGAATATAATTGATAATTACCCCATCTCTATCCAGAAATAACGCTTTGTTCATAATTTTAACTCAATATGGGCGCAATTTTAATCATCTTATTCACAATTTTGGTTGTAGAACGATCATCTACTAAAGGAATTAGTACAACCTGACCCTGATATGACTGAACAAACTTAGCGCCAACAACTTCCTCCTCCCGATAATCTGCACCTTTAACCAGAATATCAGGTTTGATCGCCATGATTAAATCAATAGGAGTATCTTGTTCAAATAAAGTAACACCATCTACGAAACTGAGTGATGCTAATACCCTGGCTCGATCTGCTTCTGCAACAAGAGGGCGTTCTGGTCCTTTTAATCTTGTAACAGAATTATCTGTATTTAAACCAACAATCAAAATATCTCCTAACGCCTTAGCTTTTTCTAAATAAACTACATGACCAACATGAAGTAAGTCAAAGCAGCCATTGGTAAAAACGATTTTCTTTCCTTGTGCTTTCCAAGCAGCTAATTGACGTATTAAATCTGGAAGCCGCATAACTTTACTATTTGTGCTACTAATACCTTCCTGTTCTAGGATGTGTAGTAACTCTTCTTTATAGACAGGGGCAGTTCCCACTTTTTGAACAGCCACTCCAGCACCGAGATTTGATAATTCAACGGCTTCTGTCCAAGACAACCCAGCAGATAAACTGGCGGCCAAAATTGAAATAACTGCATCTCCAGCACCTGAGATGTCAAAAACCTCTTTAGCTTGGGTAGGGAAATGATACGCTTTACTCTGTAAAAACAGAGTCATCCCCTTTTCACTCCGTGTCATTAATACAGCTTCTAAAGAATACTTCTGTTGCAATTCCTGACCAGCAACTTCAAAGTCCCTGTCACTGACTAAAGGACGTTTGAGAGCTAATTCCGATTCAGCGCGGTTAGGTGTGATGGCGGTTGCGCCTAAATATGAAATGTAATCACTACGTTTGGGATCTACTAAAACTGGAATCTGTTTCTGTTTGGCTATGGTAAGAAATGTCCTGAGAAAATTATCGGTCAATACTCCCTTGCTGTAATCTGACAGAACTACCAGATTAACATGATCAAGTTCAGCGATGCTGCGTTCAAGCAAATCCTGTTCAATTTCTTGGTTAACTGCTCCTGTAAATTCATTATCTAGACGGATTAATTGTTGTGATCCACTAATAACTCTACTCTTTATCGTGGTTGGACGATTTGGATCAGGAACTAAACCATCTGTAGGGATATTTAAACAGAGCATTTCTCTTCTTAAAATATCTGCTTCTATATCATGACCAACTACTCCTATCAGCCGAGTTTGACAACCAAGAGCAACTAAGTTATGAGCAACATTTCCCGCACCTCCCAGAGAACAAGTTTTGCGCTCTACTCTCACTACAGGTACAGGAGCTTCTGGAGAAATGCGAGATACATTACCCCACAAATATTGGTCTAGCATTAAGTCCCCAATAACTGCTATTTTGACATTGGGAAATTTATGATTGATAGTTTGTTTGGTAGTAGATTTCTTGAGAAATTGAAAATTAAGCATCTAATTATCCTGCGTATTATTTTAGGCTAAACTTCTATCCACTGTTTGTTTTTCACACTGGGCAAACGATATTTAATTCCAAACTGGGCGCGAGGATGATTAAAACACATGGAAGGCTCAATTTCTGGTAACCAACTATGAAAAATATCTTCTCGAATGAAAAAAGCATTTGTAGCTATAGCATTAGTTCCCACTAAACGATAGCCTTTTTCTTTGGCTAATTTTACAAAAGCTAGTAAAGAAGCACCTGCATAATCAGAACCATATTCCGTAAACTCTGCCTGAAAATCATCAGCATAAGGTACAGTGACAGCAACCTCTGATCCCCAAAGATGATTAAATTCTAGTACAACTACTCTGGGACGTATACAAGAAATTTCTTTCCATAAATAGTAGTCAATGCCGTCA
Source organism: Cronbergia sp. UHCC 0137 (assembly GCF_034932285.1). Taxonomy (NCBI): domain Bacteria; kingdom Bacillati; phylum Cyanobacteriota; class Cyanophyceae; order Nostocales; family Nostocaceae; genus Cronbergia; species Cronbergia sp. UHCC 0137. The sequence goes on along the minus strand of NZ_JAYGHC010000017.1, from coordinate 108,759 downwards.
ATGTCTAGAGATAATAAGTCTATTTCTCCTTCAAATCCATTTCCTAGAATAATTTCATTAACATTTTTGACTGTAACCCAGTTGCAGGAAATCACTGGTGGATTGTATCTAGTGTCTGGATGTCTAGAATAGAAATGTTTTGCCTGGTTGATATTGTTGATCTGTCCATCAACAAGCAAGCCAATAAATCGGTGATTAATAATTAAGTTTGCTACATTACATTCAATGCCATCGCCGGCACAAATTTCAACACATTTTTTGTTAGCTGTACCTATTAGAGAAAATATATAGAGGAGAATTCCATCTTCTTCATGTTGAGAATATGTTCTAAACCCAACATCTTTGAATGCCAATGGACTATAACCATTTTGGTACATTTGTTTATAAGACAAACTTAACGCAATCTGCTCAACAGGCTTTGAATCCATTAAATATTGTGATCGCCAGAATAATCTAGCAGCAACATCTATAACTTTTTTCAAAAATCTTTTCATCATTTTTGTTATCCCTTATATTGTTTGATTACAAATCCTATTCATCAATTGTTCTATCTCCTTGATGACCGTTTCAACAGAAATATTTTTTACACATAACGGCGTATTAAATTTACATTTCCAATTGCAATAAAAACAATCCAATTCTTCAGCTGCTGCTCTAAAGCGACTAGGATCACCATAAGGAAAAAACCTTTTATAATGTCCACCACCAATAACACAAATTAAAGGAGCATTGACAGCAACAGCTATGTGAGATGGTCCACTATCCATTGTAATACACAGCTTTGCATAAGACATTATTGCACTTAATTGAATTAAATTAGTTTTTCCACAAAGACAAATTACCTTGGATGATTTTAAGTTTTTTTGTATTTCCAGAGAAATGATTTTTTCTTTTGGACTACCACATATTAAAGTAGTTATTTTGTATTTACACCAGAGGTAATCAATTACGGTAGCAACTTTTTCAGGAGACCATACTCTATAACTATTAAAAGCTCCCGGACAAACAACCGCAAAATCACTTTCAATGCCTTTAATTTTTACTAAATTTATAGATGTTTCAACTATTTCTGATGGAATTTTCCATCGTGCAACACCATCAATTGATTTTTTTATCCCTAATTGCTTGATAAAATCTACGTTTCTCTCTGCTTCAGATAGCCAGCCTTCTTTTAATTTTATTATTTTGGTATATATTGTCTTATCATTTCTATGCTTAACGCTAAAAGGAATGTTACTACAATCTCCATCTATGGCAATTTTTTCTGGAGAGTTAATAATATTCATTAATTGGTCTCCATCTCTATTTCTTGAATATACTGGATAGATAACTACATCGTAATATAAATTTTGTAAAAGCTTTTTTTGAAATTGAAACCGATAAATTAAGTTGCGAGAAAAAGCAAATCTGTCTATAGGAATAAATTTATCAAAAACTGATTCTGGGCTAATGATATCTGATTGGACAAACTCAGCTATGATTCTGTATTCTTTTGATCCTAGTAATGTGATTTCCCAGTTTGAACTAGGATAAATTTCTCTAAAATACTGTAGTACACCTGTGAAAATCACAAAATCACCGATAGTATCAGTTCTGATTATTAAAAGTTTCTTTTTTTGATTGATTTCACAAATTCGTTTACTTGCTGTTATTCTCACTAAAAAATCAATTGATTTCCTAGCAAACCAAGCAATCTCAGATTTTAGAAACTGCAAATTTGAGTAGATAGGATTTTTTAGCATTGCATCTCAAAATATTAACTGGTAAAAACTAAATCAACAATCTCACAGATTATGTGTCCAATTAAAATGTGTGCCTCCTGAATTCGGGCTGTATTACCAGATGGAATAATCAATGGTAAGTCTACAATATTTTTGATTTGACCACCATCTTTACCTAGTAAAGCTGCTGTTATACACCCTAAACATTTAGCAGCTTTTAAAGCTTGCAAAACATTATTGCTATTACCAGATGTGGAGATACCAATTACTAAATCATCAGTATTAGCCAGCGCTTCAACTTGACGACTAAAAATATGTTCATAACCGTAATCATTGCCAACTGAAGTTAAAATTGAGGTATCGGTTGTTAAGGCTATAGCTGGTAGTCCACGGCGTTCTTTAGAGAATCTTCCTACTAACTCCGCAGCTATATGTTGAGCATCACTGGCGCTACCACCGTTACCTATTAATAATATCTTCTTACCTGTTTTGAGAGTATTTACTACAAGAGTGGCCATCTCTTCAATTTCTGCTGAGTAATTAAATAGAGAATTAATGACTGAAGAGTGTTCATCTATACTGTGTTGGATATGTCGTGACAAAAGCAAATAGCTTGCTGGGGTTATCTGGGTATCTAGCTTACTTTTCATAATATTTCTATAATTGATTTAAAGCTGATTGATAATCTTGATAAGCTTTAGCTTTAATACTAGAGAATCTTTCCTCAAAGCTATTTGCACCATCCTTCATATATTGATATTCAAGCATTAAACGCTCCATATCAGCATCATTAACGAAAGCATGACGTAAGCCAATCTCCTCAGCCATACAAGCTCTAGAATCTGTTCCTATAACAAAAGATGGGCGACCAAAACTTGCAAGCATAAACGCTCCATGAACTCGGTTCATAATACCAAATTTTGCCTTTGCGTAAAATTTTACATAGTCAACATAGTCCTGCGATAGAAAGATATTTGCTTCAGGGTCTATTTTTTTGGCTTCCTTTACCTCAGCTTGGTTATGACAAACAAAAACACATTTTTCTTGTTTTTTTATTTGATAATAAAATTCACGGAACGTCTTTTCCCACTGATCAGGATCAGTGTTTTGACCAAAACTATAATGAGCACCTCCACGCATATAGTTTAACGCCACAAAATCAGGTATTTCTGGGTCTATCCCTAAATTATTTCTAGCAAAAATTGAAGCGCATGGAATCACTGGAGCATCAAGATTGATACTATTTAAAATCTTTTTTGCTAGAGTGTCACGAAGTGTAGTAATTTTTGTTAATCCTTGTAGTTCTTTCACATAATCTACATCTTTTTGAGAGCGGATAAATTCACTTCCATCACTGTGATATCTCTGACAAGAACCTGCTGCTAAATTAATAAAAGCAACTTGTTCTTTAATCAGTTTATAGCGACGACGAATCAGTGGATCAAACCATTCGTTGTCCGCACAATGTGTTCCTCCTTTACCTTCATGAGACCAATAAACAGGCGCTCCACTTTGAACTAGCAAATCAGCTTCTAAGATTCTGTCTTGTGTTAATGCTAACGGTAGGTATTTATCGACACGTCGGGAAAATCGTAAATTACGAAACCACTCGAAACCATATCTAGATGTAATAGGCGAGTGTTTATGTATATTCTGAAAAAACAAATCTTGACCAGTAAATTTTTGTTTTAGCAGATAAATTATCCCTTCTCTAACAAAATCATCACCAACATTATGATCAACGGTTGTAATAATAGATACTTTCATTTGTGATTTTCCTTGAAATTTTAAGTTTGAACTACTATACTTGATAATAGTCGCTTTACCCTACTTCGCTCTGATACGATGACTAGCAAATATTGTCTCATCTTTTATCAATTTTTAACCCAGATATTATTGATTGAAAACTACGTAATTTACTAATACTGGAACTGATGATAGATTTTTCAGGAAATGCTTGTTGCGAGTAACTTTTATCTGCTCGAATATTTCTTAATACAAATGATGGATACTTTAAGGGAAATTTGACTGAATAAACAGGCAAATTAGCTAATGGTGAATTTTTATCAGTGACATGAGTTGCATTTTCGTTAAAACCTATATTTGAAATCAAATTTAAATTAGGAATAATAGACAAACCTGAGTTAATCATCTTAGCAAAGCCCCACTGATAGTCCCAAGTATCTATTTTTTTTGCCTTGAGTCTATCGTAGATGTCTAATCTTCGAGAAGCTTCTTCTTTACTAAGACAAAAATCTAGGTAGAATTTTTCGTTTCTAATCTCTGTCCATAATTTCATATCTACATCATAATATTGCCAAGCTCTTCGCCATGAAGCCCACCCCCAAATAGGTCCATACTTAGAAAAGTAATAGCTATCATCAATATTTAACTGATTCTTTAAGAGATTAGAACCACATATCTGCATGATTCGTGAATCATTTCTATATTTTTCCAAAAGTTCCTCGCAAAAAGGAAAGAAACTAGGATGAGGTAAACAATCATCTTCAAGGATAATAGCTTCTTCCACTTCGGAAAATACCCAATCTAATCCACTGGAAACCCTTATCTTACATCCTAAATTAACATCTGAATAATTCTTTAATACCTCACATTCCCAATCAACACCGTCAATAACTGCCCGCGCAATAGCACACTTTTCTGATTCACCAGGGCGATCGGTACGAGATCCATCAGCAATGATTAAGAGCTTAGGTGGTTTAGCCTGACGAATGGCTTCAAATACTCTTTTTGTAGTATCTGGACGATTGAATATGATAAATGCAACTGGAGTTTTCATAATTATTTTTAAATTAAAATTAAGCTCGCTCTATAACCTAAAGCAAAAAAGAGATTTGACTTGAATGTGAAATATTTTTCGAGTTTTAGGGTGAGATGCGTTACTCAAAAAAGAAGCGAATGCTTGAGATATGACAGTGGCGATCGCAGCACCAACTCCACCATAACCGGGAATTAAAAGGAAATTTAAGATGATGTTTGTAATCGCTCCAATTAGGGTTCTACGCAAGGAAAATTCACTTAATCCTTCTGCAATAAACCAAGATGATGTTGCTACCCCCATAAATACAAACAGAGAAGCCCAAATATGTATTGCTAATATCTTTCCGGCTTCGGCATAACCATTGCCAAAAAGCATTGTAATTAATGTACCAGACATTAAAGACATTGGCAAGGCAATCACAATGGAAATCAAAACCAATAATCTAAGCAACTGTTCTAATCTTCGATAATATAAAGCTTCACTTACTTCTTTAGCTGCAAAGATAGAAGGAGTAACTGAAGAGGCAATGGCCATGGGGATGAAATACCAAACTTCAGAAATTCGGGCTGCGGCTGAGTAAACACCTACAGCTTCATTACCAACCATTTCTCCCAACATAATCTGGTCAATTTTCATATAAATCATGACACTTAATCCAGACAATATTAAAGGCCAACTTTCCTTTAGTAAATCCTTAGCTAGTGAAATACTCCAGCACCACCACCTAAGTGAATAGCCTTGGATTCTGTAGGCAATTATCAAACCAACTGCACCTAAACTAACTTCTGTCAATGTTACACAAGCAAAAGCTAGTAACGGGGCTTTAAAGCTGATTAATAATACTTTTAGTAGGGCAGCAACAGCAAAAGCTGTATTTTTGGCTATTACGCTGTGTTTGGACTTTACCTGAGACTGAAACCAGAGGTCAATGGTGTCAAAAGACTGAAATATCCCTACAGATGCCAAAATACTTACTAAATAAATAGTTAAGGTGTCATCACGACGCATTACAACAATGGTAGCAACTGACAATAGTAAAGATACAACTCCACCGAATAATTTTAGCCAGAAAGTTGTCCCTAAAATCTGCTCTCTATTTTCAGGATCACGAACAATAGAGCGAATAACTATGCTATTTAAACCAAGAGTGGAAAGGGTACTAAATAATGCGACAAAAGCAGTGGCATAATTTAAAATACCAAACTGCTCCACTCCCAAGTAACGAGCAACCCAAATACTTACAAATATTCCAATACCCATACGCAGAATACGGTCAGCAAAAAGCCAACCTGTATTGGCAATAATAGCACGTAGCCCAGAGCTAGGTTTGAGAAGGGATAACTTCTGAATATTGAATTTACCTAGCATAAGGCTTTTATCTTCATTGGAGGTTTTAGTTTTAAGTTAAGCCCTGATTAGACTAGCGATCAATCTAATCTGTCGCATAGTACCCTCTCAAGCCTTCACTTTCCCGTTTTCAGAATCTTCACTACTTCTGTAATACCTTCTGTAATACTGGGAAGAGTAAGAATAGGAGTAGTAATGTCCTGAACTATCTCCAGAGTTTACAGCATTTATGGCCATTCCTAAAACTTTTTGTCCAGATTGTTCTAGAGCTAATTTAGCCGTCACAGCCGCAGGTGAAGTTACCTCACCAGGACGTACAACCATTAATACCCCATCTACCAATTTACCGACAATCATTGCGTCTGCAAATAAACCCACTGGTGGTGTGTCTATGATAATGAAATCATAGATACCACTAGCTTCTTCAATGAGGGTGGATAGTCGCATGGAATCTAGCAGTGCTGCGGGGTTAGGTGGCTCCTTCCCACCACTAAGTACATCTAAATTCACTTGTACTTCTTGGGTGCTATTTTCTAAGCCAATCTGACCCACTAGAATATTACTTAACCCCTGAAGATTTTGTATATCCCAAATTTCATGCTGACGGGGACGACGCATATCGGCATCGATCAACAATACCCTCCGCCCCATTTGCACTGCTGCTGCTGCTAAATTAGATGAAACAAATGATTTACCTTCACCAGGCATGGTACTAGTTACTGCGATTACTTTTAGGTCTTTATCAGATAGGGTAAAACCTAAATTAGCCTGGAGCATTTCAAAGGCTACTGTTTGACTTGAATAGGGGCTGTTAACTACAGGTAATTTTTGACTCTTATCTTCATCACCTTCCTTAACTTTACTACTGCCAGATGGAATTACTGCAAGGATTGGATAACCCAACAACTCCTTAGCTTCTTCAACTGTTTTGAGGGTTTTATCCTTACTTTCCAATATCAGTCCAGCGGCGGTACCAAGCAGAAGACCCATAAAACCACCCAAGGCTAGGTTCAATGGAACTCTGGGAGAAACAGGCTTATCAGTAACTAAAGCTCCAGCTATTATGCGTGCATTGCCAACATTTTGGTTTTCTATTACCTCAGCTTCTTGCAGTTTTTTCAAAAAGCCTTCGTAAGTAGTGCGTGCTATCTGTAGCTGCCGCACCAGTTGTAGCTGTTTTTGCTCTAATGATGGTAGTTGTTCTAATCTGTCTTTGTAAACTTTAAATGCCTTGCGTAACTGGGTCAATCTATTTGCCAATGACAATCTATCTAACTCGGCTTTAACTAGATCTAAAGCCAAGGATTCTTTGGTTGTCCCAATCTGTAAATCTTTCTCGGATACTGAAGTAGAACTACCAATTGTTGTGGCAATCCGTCCTTCTAATTGCCGCCTAAGAACTGCCTCTTTATCCGCTAAATTGATCACGGTGGGATGCTCATCTGTTAGTCGGGTTCGTGCCACAGCTAAATCATCTTGCGCCTTTCTATACTCCTCCAGTACCTGCTGGACTGAGGAAGATTGACTTAAGCTACTGATTGTTAAGGCTTCTTGAGAGCTTAACTGAATTTGATTTTGCAAAACCTGCGATCGCGTATTGGCAGCAACTAAATTTGCTTCCGATGCCATAATCTCATTGGATAGACTGGTGAGTGTTGTCACCCCTGCTTTAGCTTCTTCTTCCAAAGCTACTACGCGGTTTTCTTCTTTAAATCGACGCAGAGCCATCTCTGCTCTAAAAACTTTTCTCTCGACTTCTGGTAATTCTCTATTTAAAAACTCTCTTGCTGCCCTTACTTCTGAGCGATTAGCACTTATGTTATTTTCGATGTAATATTTGATTATAGTATTAACTGTGTCTGCCGCTTCTTGAGGATTGGTGCTGCGGTAGGAAATCCCCATCACATCAGTTCCTCGAATACTCTTGATCTTTAGTGCCTTGAGTAGTGTGTCTATCCTCAGCGGTTGATTATCACGATCCTTTAGGTTTAAAGAAGTAATTGTTTGCTGAATAATTGGGTGTGAACGGATAACCTCTGCTTCTGTATCAACAGGGTTGCTTAGATTGGTCAAACCTGTCAAGTCCCCAACGCCCTCAAGGCCAGCAAGCTCTGAAGCATTATTTTTTTTGTTGAAAAGTAGCTTGGCTTCTACTTCATAAACTGGACGCTTTGTAAAAGTATATGCACAAGTAAGTAAAAACACTGAAGATGTTACTGCTGTTATTACCAACCAACGCCTTTTGAAAAACTGCCAATACTGTTGTAAATCAATGTTATCTTGCTCTTGGTTATTAATCATGGTTTTGCGGTTTCCCCGTTGAAGATGTGTTTTAATTTAATTTATATTTTAACTACAAAGAGCTACAGAGTTTTAGTTGTACACCTCACTCTTAGGTAACTAGATTTTACTTTTCTTAATTTGCAAATTGATAATGTTAGAGCATATCAACTTTTGCTCAAAAGCAGAATGAGTATTTACACTGATTTATTCTGATGGATTGCCAAAAGACAACTTTTTTTAATCAGAAGAGATTCAATAGGGCTGGTATTATTACTGATTAATATTATTTTAGTCATATTTTTTTTAAATATCTCTCTAATTATTTAGATAATTTTTGACGATATATAGGCATGAATCATCATTTTTGTTGATTTTAACTATTTTAAGTATTATCCACATAGTGCAGAATTACAAAAAAGTAATAGAAAGTAGTTGGATTTAGTGTAGTATGTCAATTAATTAAATCTCATAAAGTCCGTGACTCAAGGTTAAAAAATAGAATTTCCGTATTCCTAACACAATTCAGGGTTTATTCAGTCGAATTTGATAGAGATCTACGCCATTCCTAAATGGGTTGTGATGGGTTTTCGATATCTGGTATTTCAGTAAGGGTCTCAAAGATTGTCAAGATTACAACTGAGTTAGGACTACGGTAAGGTTATTGAGGTACTTGAGTTTTAGTATTAATCAGTGATTCAATTTTTTTATGATGCAAATGGATTTTACTCTTTCTCTTGGTAAAACTGGGAATAAGTTACATAAGATTCAAAATATTCTCTCTGTTTTACTCTTATTGGGAGATATATTTGGTTTAATTTTCAGTTTGGGACTAGCTTTTTGGCTAAATGCAGGTCAAAATAGCTTAGGTAATACAAATGATCCAGTTGTTTATATATTTTCCTTGCTAGTTCTCACGGGGCTTTATCTAGGGGATACTTACCATCCTGATAATCAAATTTCTGGTTTTAGATCTCCATACAGGGCTTTTATTAGCTGTGCTATTGTTGGCATAGTAAGTTTGATAATTGGCTTTTGTTTGCAAAGCTCCCTATTTTATCGGGAAGTGTTGCCACCAAGTTTAAGTATATTCACTATTTGGTCTGTAGGTTCACGTTTATGGGCTGCTAGGTGGGTGCGATCGCACGCGCAAGAAACTAGATGGTTAGTTTTAGGGGCAGGAAAAAAATCAATCCAATTTATCGAAACTTTTTTAGAACGCTGTACTTGGGGCAGACTGACTGTATTAGCAGAATCAAATCAAGATATAGATAAACTACCTAAAAACAGTCGAGTTTACATAAGCAACCTCAGCGACTTGCCACAATGGAGCCAGCAGTCTTGGTCAGGAGTAGTCGTAGCTAATTCCATAGAATTATCTGATGCTGAAGTTCAACAGTTAATACAACTACGTCTATCTGGAACTTCCATTTACACTACACCAGATGTTTGTGAAGCCTTGTGGTACAAAATTCCCTCGTCTTTGCTTCAAGATAGTTGGTTAGCTTTTGGATCTGGTTTTAACCTATCATCTGGGAGTATTAGTCAGAAGCTAAAACGAGTGATAGATATAGCTCTGACATGGATATTGCTTGTATGTTTATCTCCACTCATGCTGGTTACGGCTTTAGCAATTAAGCTGAATAGCCCTGGACCTGTATTTTATAGTCAGATGCGAACAGGGTTGGAAGGTAAACCATTTAAAGTTTACAAATTTCGTTCAATGTATCAAGATGCTGAAAAGCGTGGTGTACAGTGGGCAAATGAGCGAGATCCTCGAATTACAAGTGTGGGAAGATGGATACGTTTAACTAGAGTTGATGAACTCCCACAGATTTTGAATGTTCTCCGGGGGGAAATGAGTCTGATTGGTCCTCGTCCAGAGAGGCCAGAGTTTGATGTCAAGCTTCGTCAAGAAATTCCTTACTATGATTTGCGTTATGTAGTCAAACCAGGAATAACTGGCTGGGCTCAGGTAATGTATCCCTATGGGGCATCTGTAGAGGATGCTTACCAGAAGCTGTCATACGACCTGTACTATATCAAGAATTATTCTCTCTGGTTGGATTTAGCGATAGGTAATTTTAAAATTCGATCAGTTGTGCAGTAGTTAATGTAAGTTGCTAATTAGGGAAACTGTCTGAATCAGGATGTCCAGGATTTTAGGATGAACAGGATAAGAATAGGATAAAATGTGAGATTTGATCACCAATCA
>NZ_JAYGHC010000017.1:70762-98308 GCF_034932285.1 Cronbergia sp. UHCC 0137 | reverse complement strand
GAAATTTTGGGATATTTTTTATTTGGAAGTCTCTTAGGGAATTAAAAATTTAGCTACTGTTTGTACATCCTTATCACCGCGTCCTGAACAGTTAATTACAATTCGGGGATTACCGGAAAGTTGGGGACACAGGGTTTCTAGATAGGCGATCGCATGAGCAGTTTCCAGTGCTGGTATAATACCCTCTAACTTGGATAATCTTTGGAATGCAGCCAAAGCCTCGGCATCTGTCACACTGTAGTATTCAGCCCGACCATTATCTTTCATATAACTGTGTTCTGGACCCACACCAGGATAATCTAAACCTGCACTAATTGAATGGGGTTCAATCACCTGTCCGTCGTCATCTTGCAACAAATAACTCATTGCCCCGTGTAATACACCAATCTGTCCTTTTGTCAAGGTTGCCGCGTGTTTACCAGTATTCACGCCTTCACCTGCTGCTTCCACGCCAATTAAGCGCACAGATGATTCCTTCACAAACTCATGAAATAATCCCATGGCATTAGAACCACCACCCACACAAGCCATGAGAATATCTGGCAAGCCGCCCCATTTTTCCATTGCTTGGGTACGGGTTTCTTGTCCGATCACAGCATGAAAATCACGTACCATCATCGGGTAAGGATGGGGTCCTGCAACCGAACCAAGAATGTAATGAGTGCTTTCTACATTCGTCACCCAGTCGCGGATAGCTTCAGATGTGGCATCTTTAAGAGTTCCTGTTCCCGCAGCTACGGGACGCACTTCAGCCCCCATTAACCGCATTCTAAATACATTTAAGGCTTGACGTTCCATGTCGTGAACGCCCATGTAAATTATACATTCTAGCCCAAAACGAGCGCAAACTGTAGCTGTAGCTACCCCATGTTGACCTGCACCTGTTTCGGCAATAACGCGCTTTTTACCCATGCGTTTGGCTAACAGGACTTGACCCAGGGCATTATTAATTTTATGAGCGCCAGTATGATTTAAGTCTTCTCGTTTTAAATAAATTTGCGCGCCTGTACCATCGGGACGGGCATAATTAGCAGTAAGGCGTTCGGCAAAATATAACGGTGTGGCACGTCCTACATAATCGCGCAATAAATTTTGTAGTTCTGTTTGGAAACCGAGTTCTTGGCGGTATTGTTGATAAGCTGTTTCTAGTTCAGCTAAGGCGGGCATCAGGGTTTCAGGAACGTACTTACCGCCAAAGCGTCCAAAGCGTCCCAGTTTGTCAGGAACGGAGGTCGTTAACTGGGAATTAGGAGAAAGGGGAGTAATAGTCACGGATTAGTTAAAATAACAGTACAGAATCAATTTTAATTTTAGAACTGATGGGATGGGATGTCTATGATGATGCTCCTTCACACTTCTGTCAACGTTAATTCTTTTTAAATTAAACCTGAATTAAAGTTTATGTCTTCTTCTAATTCTAAATCGGAAAAACGCATTGTTTACCAAGAATTTGGTAATGGTCACTCAGCAGCTTTTGAACGTCCAAGTCAAGGAAAACCGACTCAGGAGTTACCGCCAAATCAACAGAATGTGAGAGTTCAAGCTACTCGCGCTGGACGCAAAGGTAAAACTGTGACGGTAATTACTGGTTTTCAGACTACGCCAGAAACATTGGCAGATTTGCTGAAACAATTAAAAACTCAATGCGGCACAGGTGGTACAGTTAAAGATGATGAACTGGAAATTCAGGGAGATCATAAACAGAAGATTTTAGAGATTTTGTTGAAGTTGGGTTACAAAGCTAAAATTAGCGGTGGATAGGACGAAAGGCGTATTGCAATCCACCCGTCGTACATTTGAGTGTGGTTTACCGTATGTTTTCAGGAATAGTGACTGAAAAAGTTGATGTTATGTTTGGGATGTAAAAATCTGTCAAATGGCATCTTTTTTGAAAATTAACAGGAGGCTAAAATGGATTTAGTTCGGATTGTATGTGCGGTTTTATTACCACCTTTAGGTGTATTTTTGCAAGTTGGTTTTGGAATGGATTTCTGGATTAATATAGTTTTGACGCTTTTTGGTTATATCCCTGGAATTGTCCATGCTATTTGGATCATTGCTAAGAAATAATTTTAGGGAGAGATAGACAAAACTAACCTATCTCTCTATTCTAAATTAGTCGAAATTAGTCTTCAGCTTGACCTACACGGCGAATATTAAGAATGTCGGTCATTTTTTTGATTTGGCTGAAGAGATGTTCTAATTGAGAGCGATCGCGGATTTCTATCCCCAATTCCATTAAAGCAGGTTGACCAAAGGCTGTTTTTACCTGGGCATGATGGACATTAATACTCTGGTCGCTCAACCTTGATAAAATATCCTTGAGTACCCCCACCCGATCAAGTGCTTCAATTTGAATATTAATTGGGTAAGTGTGAGGACGACTCCTATTTTCTACACCTGTATTCCAGTTGACTGGTACTAGGCGATCGCACTCCACACAGTCTAGATTATGGCAACCTTGGCGATGGATGGAAATTCCCCTTCCCCTTGTCACTACCCCAATAATCGCTTCTCCAGGAATGGGGGTACAACAGCCAGCTATGTGATAAAGTAAACCCTCTACGCCAATAATTGGTGAATCACTAGCACGGGAAGTAGTTTGAGAGGAATCGCGCAAAGATTTGGGAGTTGATTCCTTGGGCAAAAATGGTAACACATCAGTTACGGGTTCTTGGGCTTTTGCCACTTCACGCCAGCGATTCAGCACCAAATTTAAGGTAATTTCTCCATAACCTAAACCGGCCAGCAAATCTTCCACAGTATGATAATTGCACTTTTCAGCTACTCTCTGCATCGCCTCTGACTTGAGCAAATTATCAAAACCAGTTTTTCCCAATTCTTTCTCTAATAATTCTCGCCCCCGCGCCACATTTTCTTCCCGGCGCGATCGCTTATACCATTGTTTAATTCTATACTTGGCCGCCGAAGTTCTGACAAAATTCAACCAATCTAAACTCGGATGGCTGTTCTTTTGAGTCATAACATCAACAATATCCCCATTTTGCAGCCTGGTAGACAATGGAACCATTCTTCCATTAACTCGCGCCCCTGCACAGTGGTTTCCCACCTCCGTATGAATCCGATAAGCAAAATCTATACTCGTAGAACCGGGACTTAGAGGAATAACATCTCCCTTTGGGGTGAAGACATAAACATCATCTTCAAATAAATTGTCCTTGACACTATCTAAATACTCTTGTGCGTCTTTCAGGTCACTTTGCCATTCCAGTAATTGCCGTAACCAAGTAAATTTCTCATCTGTCCCCGTTAATTGGCTATTACTAGAACCACCCGTTTCTTTGTACTTCCAATGGGCAGCAATTCCATACTCGGCTACATGGTGCATTTCTACGGTGCGAATTTGCACTTCTAAAGGGCGGCCAGTCAAGCCAATTACCCCAGTATGTAACGACTGATAACGGTTGGGTTTTGGTAAACCAATGTAATCTTTAAATCTGCCCGGAATGGGACGAAAAACGTCATGAACCACGGCCAAGGCTCGATAACATTCCTCATTAGTTTGGACAATTATTCGCAGTGCAGCCAAATCATAAATTTCATGAAATTCTTTTTGCTGCCTTTGCATTTTTTGATAAATGCTATAAAGGTGTTTGGGACGGCCACTCAAATCCCAACAATTAACTCCTGCTTGTTGCAACCGTTCTCGCAAAACCTCCGTAGCCTTAGCCAATTTCTCTTCCCGTGCTGTGCGTTTTTCCGAAACGTGCTGCTGAATTTCCCGAAAAGCTTCCGGTTCCAAATATTTAAACGCCAAATCTTCTAATTCCCATTTCATTCGCCAAATCCCCAACCGGTTGGCTAAAGGAGCAAAGATATCTCGCGTTTCTTGAGCAATGAGGCGACGCTTTTCCTCTGGCATAAATTGTAAAGTTCGCATATTATGCAAACGGTCGGCCAATTTGACGACAATTACCCGAATATCCCGCGCCATGGCTAAAAACATCCGCCGGAAGTTTTCTGCTTGGCCTTCGGTTTTACTGGTGAAGTTGATTTTAGAAAGCTTGGTGACACCTTCTACCAATTGTCGCACTTCCGCGCCAAAATGTTCTTCTATTTCATCAATTGTCACATCTGTATCTTCAACTACATCATGAAGAAACCCAGCTGCTATCATAGCTGGACTACCTCCTAAGTCACGCAATAGGCCAGCAACGGCCACAGGATGAGCTATATATTGTTCTCCTGATTTGCGATATTGACCTTGATGGAGTTGATAAGCAAATTGAAATGCTCGACAGATTAAAGCGTTGTCGCTATACGTTCGGTCTTCTTCAATTTTGTTGCTATTGCTTGATGGTTCTCTTAAACATTTATTAAGCCAATCCGGGAGGGTGACATTAATTGAGGAATTGACAACTAAGCTACTCATACAATAGGGAATATTGGTGATTGGTGGATAGATGAGATATAAAAATTTACAGCACCTCTAGGAGTAGATGCTGTAGCCCTGAATCAACTTTTGCTAAAATTTCCTCTACTATCTAAATTTATAGATGGTAAAGTCAGCCTCAAATGGTGGTTTGAGGCTTGGGAATTTGAGCTTTTAGTTTGGAAGGTTGATAGTAAAAGAAATTTTTCTTGACATAATATTATCTTAACTGGCTTTGGATGTCTCTAAATCACGAAAAATATCAAGCTTTGGCTAATTTGTTAACTCAATTACGTGCTGATGTTACTTCCAATCTTTTGGATGTAAGGGAAATACGGCAGCGTTTAAGTTTGTTGCAGGAATTTTTTGTCCAGGAGGTTGTCCCTTTGTCTGAGTTGGACTCACGGGAATTGTCTTATCGGACGGAAATTAGTAAGCAGTTGCGTTTGCTGGAGGTTGATGTGATGTTTCTTCAGGGTGCGAAACAGTTGGCAACGGTACAGGGGAGAATGAGGGCTATTGAGGAGCGTTTAGGGATTTTGATGGGTTATTGTGGGGTTGTTTTGGGGTCGGATTAGGCTCACGCAGAGGCGCAGAGGCGCGGAGAGTTTGGTAAAAATTAATATTGATTGAGGTATTTAACTGAGACAATTTAGGCAAGTTTTACGACTTTGCTTTTATGTCGTCTCCTGTTTTAAAGTTTGAGGTTAGGCTTCCTGGTTCTCACCCCCGATTGTTGGAGGGGTTGGATTTGTGGTTGCGTTTGGGTTTAATTTCTGATGCTCAGGTTAGGCAAATCTGTCGGGAGTTTCTGGTTTGTTCTGTTGTTGTACAAACTCAGGATGATCTAGAGTTAGAGCCGGTTGTGCTTTTTCCTCCTCAAAAACCTTTGGTTGCTACTTTACCTCAAAGGGTGGAAGCACCTGTTACACCCAATTTCTTTACTTCCATTTTTCAATCTTTGGGGGAAGAGTTGAGTGTGCGTTGGTTGTTATTTTTGGGTGTGTTTTTGGTGGTGGTTTCTTCTGGGGTGCTGGCTGGGAGTCAATGGGAAAGTTTCCCGGCTTCTGGGCAGTATGGGGTGTTGTTGGCTTATACTTTGTGTTTTTGGGGGTTGAGTTTTTGGGCGGGTAGACAAAGTAATCTGAGTTTGACGGCGCAAACTTTACTAATTGTGACTTTGTTGTTGGTGCCGGTGAATTTTTGGGCTATGGATAGTTTTGGTCTATGGCGAAATCCTTTTGATTGGTTGATGATAGCGATCGCTTCCCCAATTCTATCTTTTATTACTTATAGTTTCAGTAAAAACCACAATTTCATTTCTAGTTTCCCCAGGGGTAAGTTACCTTTAGTTATTAATATTCTCTTTCTCAGTTATCTCCATTGGGGTTGGAAAATCTCCAATTTCCCCCTAATTGCGGTTTATTTGGCGATGATTGGCACAACTATTATTACTATCTATCAATATCGGATTCCGTCTGTTAGGGAAGATCAACAAGGTTTAAATTGGTTTTCTGGTGTAATTGTTTATGCCTTGTTCGTGCTACTGGTACGAGCAATTTTTATTGTTCAGGTAGATGTTACCAAGTTGGGGTTAGCAATTGGGATTTGTGGTTGGTTAATCACTTGGTTAGCAGATCAAACTCCTCAACCAAAGTCGTTACTATGGGAAAGAATAGGGGGAATTTTCCTGTTTTTGGGTTGGTTGGTGGCGGTAACTGATCAACCTTGGCAAGCTATAGTAATCAGTGGCTTGGTTTTATGGTTTTGCTATCGTCGGTTACAGAGATATGATGTCAATTTTGATTTATTGGCGTTTTTCTTAACTGGTTTACAAACAATTTTCCTGGGTTGGCGGTTATTACCCAGCCAGTTTAAGGAATTAGCCATTACCACTGCTACTAATCTTACCAATTCCCAAAATACACCTTGGACGTTGTTGGGTGTGGTTTTATTTCCCTATTTAATTGTGATGGTGGTGCTGACAGAAAGCTTATATCGTCAGGAAAAGCCAAATTTAGCAAATTTTGGTGATGCGTTAAATCTGCTGTTTGGGATAGTTTTGGCGATGTTGGCTTTTATTAATCCTACAACGCGATCGCTCAACTTACTATTATCCACCATCACCCTGTCCACTGTCACTAAATACCGTTCTTTCCATCCTCTATATGTATATCTGACTCACATTACTGGCTTATTAACCGTTTTTTCTACCATTTATTGGTGGTTTCCTAATTTGAGTCAGGAAGTTTGGGCGGCGATTTTGTTAACTTTAATGGTGGGAGAATGGTTATTTAGTTTGGGAGAAGGTATTTGGAGACGCACCGCATGGCCAATTGGTATCTGGTTAGCTACGGTTAGTTTTCTGCTTTTATGGGGAAAATCGCAAACATTCTGGAATGGTTATCTTGATGATCAAGATTATTGGCGTACTTTATGGTTAATTACCCCAATCACACTCACGTTTTTAGGTAATCGCACCACCGGAACTCAACGCAAAACCCGAATTTTTCTGAGTGTTTTAACTATATTATCTGCCCAATTACTAACTTTACCCCTAATTTTGACCAAATTTATTGGTTTAGGTGTGGGGTTGGGTGTGATGTTGATTAATACTCAATCTTTAAGATATCCAGCTTTGGCGGGTACTACTGTTGGTTTTGGATTAAGTTTGATTGCGGCGTTGTTGTGGGAAATTTTTCCCAATTTAGGTTTATCTGGTTGGTTTGTGGTGGGAGGTTTAACTATACTTGGTTTATGGTTAGGACGTACCGTTTTATTACAACGCAGTGGAGAATTAACCAGTATCTATGCAGCTAGTTTTGATCAATGGGCGATCGCTCTCTGCAATGTAGAATTAATAGGCATAACCTTACACTCCCTCCTAGTCTATCAACAAAATTACCCAAGCAGCATCGGCTATTTTACCGCCATAACCATCACTTTAGCCGCAATTTTGTACCGTAGTTGGCGACAACCTAACGACTTTGCTTTTTATGGTATCGGTTGGTGTTTAGAATTATTAGCAGTCGAGTTACTAGGATTTACTGAACGCTCAATCATCAGTATAACCATTGCTAATATCGCCCTTGGTTTAATAACTCAGCTTTTTGGTGAATGGTGGAAAAGAAAATTCCAATTAACCAGCTTACCCAGTAGCTTGAATTTACTTCCCCTATTCTACGCTGGATTTAGTATCCTTCTACGAATCAACACTTTCACCAACTGGACAGGTTTTTGTTCTTTGGGTGTAGCCTTAATTATGATTGGTGTGGGACGACGTAGCACCAAATTCAAATCTCTACTTTATTTTGGCATCATTGGCGTATCTATTTCCGCCTACGAAATCTTATTTTATCAACTTACCCAAAGCCCAGCCGCCGACTTTGGTGATAGATTAATCGCTATGTCAGCCTTGGGTGTTAGCATCATGTATGCTTACCGTATCCTTTCCCCTTGGTTGGGAGAATACTTACTCTTAACTCCCCTAGAACTGAGAAATATCGCCCATTTACATTGGGTTTGGAGTAGTAGCTTATTCTTAGCTGCTATTTATTTTCCTATCAACATCAATATATATCTAGCTTTGGGAACAGGAGCATTTTTAACTCGTTATGCTATTTGGCAAGGTAGAACAAATTCGGTAAATCCATCTACTAAAATTGAGGAAATTTGGGTTTATCTGGGTTTAGCAACGGCTTGGATTACGGGTATTTACTTACAATATACACCCATAGCCTTCTTATTTACTGGTCAACTACGGTCTTGGCACGGTGCGATCGCTTGCGTAGTTTCCTACTTCTTTTATATCTTACCTTGGGAAAGTTGGGGTTGGTCAAAAAAACCTTGGCAACGAGCCGCCTACATCCTACCATTAATCATTATCTGGCAAACCCAACTAGAAATCTATCCCATCACCTTAATTATCACAGCCGGATTTTACATCTTTTTATCCAAAGTCGCTAACCAATTGCGTCTGAGTTATGTTAGTATGGTGTTGGTAGATTGGGCATTATGGCGCTGGTTTACTGATTTACAACTCAGAGACAGTTTATGGTACATTACACCAATTGGGTTATCAATATTGTATGTTGCCCAGGTAGATAACCAGTTAAAACTTCCTGAATCTAAGGAAATTCGCCATAGTTTGCGCCTTTTTGGTAGTGGTTTAATTTGCGGTTGGGCGGTAATATTTCAACAAGATGCAGCTTGGATACCAGGAATTTTCAGCCTTATTGCCATTTTTAGCGGTTTAGTTTTGCGGGTGCGAGCATTTCTCTATATTGGCACAGCTACCTTTCTCACCACCAGCATTTATCAATTAGTGATTTTCAGTTTGCGTCACTCTTTTGTAAAATGGATTGTGGGTTTGCTAGTTGGTATTTTGTTAATTTCCATCGCTGCTCACTTTGAAACCAGACGGACTCAAATCAGTTCCCTACTCCGCAATACGACTAATGAATTGCAAAATTGGGAATAAAATCCCCTATTCATGGGCTTTTTGTTGCCACTGGGGAATGATAATGGTAAACTCTGTACAACCTGGAGTAGAAAAACATTCCAATTTACCATTATGTCTTTCCACAACTATTTGGTAACTAATAGATAAGCCTAATCCTGTACCTTTACCAACATCTTTGGTAGTGAAAAAAGGTTCAAAGAGATGATTTTTAACTTCTTCACTCATACCACAGCCATTGTCTATAATACGAATAGCGATCGCTGGTATATCATCTTCTTCATCTTTCAATTCAGTACAGATAGTAATTTGAGGCGGATTGTGAGATAATTCAGAGAGCCGAACTTTATCACTTTCTTCCAAAGCATCAATAGCATTAACCAAAATATTCATAAAAACCTGATTCATTTGTCCCGCATAGCACTCCACTAAAGGTAATAGTCCATACTCCTTAATGACCTTAATTTCTGGACTTTCAGGACTTGCTTTCAGACGAGTTTGCAAAATCATCAAAGTGCTATCTATTCCTTCATGAATATCCACCTTTTTGATAGCAGATTCATCTAAACGAGAGAAAGTACGGAGAGACATAACAATTTCCCGAATCCGAGAAGCACCAACTTTGATCGAAGACAACAACTTAGGTAAATCTTCTTTCAAAAAAAGAACGCTTAATTAAGGCTTAAAGGTGGCAAATGTGGCTCTGTGCTAACTTTTGATTCGATAGTGTTTAGGGTTAACCCCAAATCGTTTACGAAAAGCAGCCGCAAAACAACCGTGGTTAGCATAACCAACAGCATGAGCTACCTCTTTAATACTCATCTGTCCTTCTGACAACATTTGACGTGATAATTCCATCCGGTGTTGATGTAAATAGCCAAAAACTGTTGTACCAAATACCTGATGAAAACCGATTTTTAATTTGTAATCGTTTAATCCTACTTGATGCGCCAGTTCGATTAATGAGGGGGGATTATTGATATTTTTAATTAAAATGACTTTGGCTGCATGGATTCTTTCAATATCATCTTTTTTTAATACAATTACTTTTCGTCTATGTTTTTCATGTTGTGCTAGTTGCTCTAGTTTTAGCGCAATCAATTCTAAACATTTACCTTCTAAGTATAGGTTTTTAGTTATTCCCTGAAATGGGCAATTGATAATCTGCTCTAGTGGCAAATACATCTCTGGGGCAATTATATTAGTTTCACAAAAATCTATTTTACTATTTCCTTCTACCAAGTTTATTAAGGTGGTTGGCAATTTTTCTCTGTTATCAAAAATAAAATTCTTGAGTAGATCTTGGCTATCTAGATGAATATCTACTTTCAGTCGCCGCTGTTTAGCACCAATACTAAAATATTGTCTTTCTTCTAGTAGTTCTATCTCAAACCAGTCGAAAAAACTTTGTGTACCATTTCTTTCAGAGTATGAACCTGATAAATTAAATCCAAATTCTAAGATATAATCTTGATTTATCTGACTATCATCAGACTCAACATATAAGTCATCATCAAATTCTTCATCAACAATTAGCAGGTTAATTCCTCGTAGCTTCACCCAACGATGATATCCTCTACCAAGGTGCTGGGGACAGTAATTAATAAAATCTGTAGTGTTAAGTGCTTCTGGATAATGAGTATTTTGGTTAATCTGCTGCCAAGTTTGTCTATACTCAGTTTGAGAAATTATGTTGGACATAAATAATAAAATAATTTTTTCTTTTACACTGTCTTGGGAAATTATCTGGGAGCATTTAATCTCTCACAATTCTGATATTGGAGGTAATGGATTTGTCTAGGAATAATCTAACAAATAATTAAGCCTGTTGCAAGATATTTGCAATAATTTATGATTTAGGCAAGATTAACATCAGGAAGCAATCTCAAACCCTGATGTTTCGTACCCAATTTGTGAGTCCTGTGATTTTTAGTATGCAGCGATCGCGTTCTACCCACTGGAGGCATTGTACCCTGTTTTGAGGATTACAGATTTTCCATTTATGAGAGCGTGAGATAAATCATTCCCCAATTCAGCAATCACAATTAGGACTTGTGACAAAAGAAAAAAAAGTTACAATGAGATCGCTTCCGATGTAGGGGGAATGCGTACTAAGAGATGCGATCGCAATGTTCCAGGTAATTTACCAGGTAAAACATATCCGTCTTCGCTCTCTTGATAAAGCAGGCTGAATTGCAACAAATCAGTTATGCTTTCCTGGGTTAAATCAACAAAATGGTATGTATATTTTTGCGGACAAACAAAGCTGACAGCACAAGAATATTTTTTAACGCAAGTCCATAAACATCCTACAGGCTGAATATTGAGATTGTTGTAAATGTGATGATTTTTTTGCACTTCTAATAGCTTCAGCAAGAGTTGATTTCCCTCCGCGCGATCGTCTGCTTCTTCATGAGATAGAACAGCACTACAAGATGTACAAACAAATAAGGTATGAAGTTTCATAATCTGGTCGCCATCTGTTTCTCAAGGTGTGTTAATTAGATACTTAAATAAATCATCAATAATTGCATTTGCAGCTAACATCCCACTTCCAATCCAGTAACTTGGAACTACATAAACCTTATTTTCTTTTACAGCTTTTAAATTTTTCCACAGTGGACTTGCTTTAAGTTGCTCTAATTTATATTGTGCTGTTTGATTACCTTTAGTATCATTCTCACCAGTCCAAATAAATATCACATCACCATCAGCTTGTTCGATTAATTCATTACCGATGGGAACTTGAATTTGATTACCAAATAATTTTTTTGCCTCTGATGCAGTATAATTTTGTGATTCTGGACGAGATAAGCCGGCATCTTGTAAAACTATTCCACAGAAAGAATCAAGTAGATAAAGGTTAATGTTACTAGGATAAACTCGCACTACAGAAACTTTGAGTTTTGACAACTTATTACCCATTTTCTGCTTAAATTCTGCAAGACGACGGTAATAATTTGCCATTACTTGTTGACCGACTTCTTTCTTTCCTAATGCTACACTAACATTTGTAAATGCCTCTTTCCATTGACCACTGTGTCCAAATTTCAACAAAACTGTGGGAGCAATTTTTGAAGTAATAGGATAAATATCTTTTTGATCTTCATAACCAACAATTAAATCCGGTTTGAGTGCGAGAATACTTTCTAAGCTAGGTTCACCAATTGTCCCGATGTTTTTTACTCCTGTTAACTCATCTTGCCAATGTGATGAAAAATCGGAGATCACAGCACCAAGAGGTTTAATTCCTAATGCGATCGCATTTTCAGCATCATCTAGAGTCACAAGTCGCTCAAACTTTTCAGGAATACAGGTAATTCCCGCAGCGTGTTCCATCTGACGACAAACTGCATTTGTAATTTGGTGATCAACAGGTATATAACCACCATGATGACAAGCTACAGTTACGATTAGAGTACACAATATTGTGAACACAAATTGCCACCAGCGAGTAAAAATTTTAATTTTGATATCACTGTCATTCATGATGGAATCTCATACCTCAAACCTGATTTTCATCAAAATTCAACTGCCAACGAACCAATCAATGTTAAAGGTTCACTGGCTGAACCAGATATTTAAATAAATCATCAAGTAGCTTATTCACTCCAAAAAAGCCAAATGTCCACCATCTATTTACTTCTTTAATAAGTTCTCCTGTTTCTACCTTAGTTAAAACTCAAACGAAATTGACCCTATTACTGTCAATGGTGCGCCGGGAATAACAGTGTTTCTGCCAAAATTAAATGATTCAATATACCTGACACCAAACAAATTTTCGATATTGATAGCAGCCTTCCAATTATCTCGTTTGTAATAAATTGCCGCATCAGTTCTGAGATAGCTAGGTATAGTGAAACCATTGTCAAAATCAGGGGTGGGGAGATCACCACCTGGTCTTTCTGCAAGATAAAACAATCCCAAACCAAAGCCCAAGCCTTGCAAATTTCCCTGAAGAAATTGATAAGTAGTCCACAAACTAACTTTGTGTTCAGGTACTTTGGGTATTTTAGAACCAACTATTAAATCATTGCTTTTAGTAACTTGGGCATCTGTATAACCATAAGCAGCAATGATATTCCATCCAGGCAAAATTTCACCGGTAATATCTAGTTCAATACCCCGGCTTCTTTGTTCTCCAACGGGAATGCTAAAGCCATCAGGGTCATTTGGATCTGGTGTAGCAATATTGGTTTTAGTAATTTCATAAGCTGCTAAAGTAGCTGAAATTTTGTCATTAAAATCGGCTTTAACGCCAACTTCATATTGAGTTCCCCGTTCAGGTTCTAAAAATGTGCCGTCAGCACGCTGGGCAAAATTTGGTGCAAAGGAACGGCTATAACTTGCATATAGTGAAATCGGTTTAATTGGCTGATACACAATTCCTATTCTGGGTGTGAAGGCTTCATCATATTGGACAGTACGAGTATCTGAAAGCCTATCAAACTGATCTTGATCAACAATGTCAAAACGACCGCCTAACAGCAATTTTAACTTGTCTGAAAATGCTATTTGGTCTTGTAAATAAATACCTATTGTGTCCACTGTGGACTTACCATCTCGAACTGCATTTGTAAGTTCAGAAAGAGCAGGTCTAGGAATAACGTTGTAAACCGGGTTGAAAATGTTGATAGATGGAGTTAGTCCTCCAGGTAGTCGCCTTTGTGTACCATCGCTATTTTGTCGAGCGAGATCCAATCCAAATAAGAGTGTATGTTGAATTGAACCTGTCTTAAACTTACTAACAAGGTCTGTTTGTAGAGAATACCTTTCAGCGTAGTCATCGTTAGAGCGAAAGTTGCGTGATAATTCACCAGTTTCTTCGTCTACAGATAGAGGCTGGGCGCGGTAATCGAAGGTATCGTTTGAATTGTAGCGAAAGGCGTTGCGGAGTGTTAGGTTTTCATTAAAACGATGCTCTAGGCGATAACCAACATTGACATCTTCTACTCTGCGGATATCTCCTGGTTCACCTAGAAATCTGCTAGTGGGAACATCAGCAATTCCCCTTCCAATAGCAACGATACCTTGATCCATTGTGCGTTCGTCATTCACATAACTGACATCAAACAATAGGTTGGTATTCTCACCAAGCTTCAACTCAAACGTGGGACCAAAAAAGAATCGCTCACTCTTACCAAAATCCCGAAAACTACCAGAATTTTCATAAGCAACATTTAGTCTATACAGTAATGTTTTGTCTGGGTCGAGAGTCCCAGATAAATCAATAGTAGGACGATAGTAATTGAAGCTACCTACAGAGAAATCAGCCGCATAATAGGGTGTACTCAGAGGTCTTTTAGTGACTAAATTAATGATTCCTCCCGGTTCAGCATTTCCATACAACACAGAAGCTGGCCCTTTAATAACTTCTATCTGCTCAATATTGGCAAGTTCTCGCAGGTTATCCCCAGTGTCTCTAAAACCATCTCGGAAAGTAGAAGTAAAATCAAAGCCTCTAATGTTGAAGTTGTCAACTGTCCCACCAAAAGTATCGCCCTCTACAATACCGCTTACGTTACGAATTGCGTCTGTCAGGCGAATAACTTTTTGGTCTTCTAAAACTTGTCTAGGGATTACCTGAATCGATTGGGGAATATCACGAATTGGAGTATCGGTTCTAGTAGCTGCTGATGCTTCTGGTACACGATATCTATTCTGCTCACCTGTAACTACCAGTTCAATCGGTGTTTCACCCTGTGCAGATGGTTCTTCTGGCTGAGTTTCAGTGCTGGGTTGTGGTTCTACTGGCGTGGGTTGTGTCTGTGGTGTTTGTGTCGTCGTCACAGTTGGCACAACCCCAAACACCAAACCTTCATCACTATCAAATAACTCAACTTGTGGCGCAGCAGTTTCACCTGTCACTGTCACGCGAACAGTATTTGCATCTAAATTTGTGACTGTAACTTCAGTTATTCCCCCAGTCGGTTTTTCTTGGCGGAATGTATCTCCAGTAGATAAGCGTAACTGAGCATTGGGAATGTCAATAATATAGCTATTCCCTTCACTTTTATTTGTGAGTTGGAGTTTATTTGATTGATTAGTTTCTAAAATTACCTCTATCCCTGTGTCTGTTGTTTGGGATTTGACACCTGTAATTTGAATGAGGGATTGAGCCAGCCATTGTTTAATATTGGTAGCGGGTTTTTCGATCTCATTTAATTGAGAAATTTTAGAGATTGGTTTTTGGTTATTTTCAGCTAAAACAGGTAAATTTACACAGACTAAAGCTAAACCTGTTATCCAAGCTAGTTTTTGCAATTGATTTAACATCACTCTACACACCACAAAAGTAAGGAACTAGAAGATTGGCAACTGTAATAATAAATCTCAGTACCAATCTAGACTCATGTATTTAATTAATAATTACTAGCAACAAGATTACAGGAAAGTTCTGAGGTATGGGTGAATACTATGATCACTAGCCGGAGTTTTTGCGATCGCTAGACGGAGTTTTTAGATTTTTGTCGTTTTTCGTTGAGAAAAATTCCCGGATTTACGCCAAATTTACGCCGGAAAGAAGCCGCGAAATAGCCTCTATTGGCAAATCCTACGGCTTTCGCTGTTTCCGTTACGCTGAGTTTACCCCCTGCTAACATTTGGCGCGATCGCTCCATGCGACAATCATGGAGGTAGCCAAACACTGTTGTCTCAAATACCTGCTTAAATCCCACTTTCAACTTATTGTCATTAATTCCCACCATCCGCGCCAATTCCATCAACGAAGGTGGCTGATCTAACTGCGCTAACAAAATTTCACTCGCGTAATGAATGCGCTCAATATCTTCTGCATTTAAAGTTTTACTATTTATCTCTACTGTTTGACTTTCCAAAAATTGATCGACCTGAAGCACCATCAATTCCCAAACTTTGCTTTCCAAATATACCCGTTTTGTGTTTCCCTGATACGGACAACCTAACAGTTGTTGTAGTGCCATTTGCATCGCAGAGGTGGTTTTTCCGTAACGCTCATAATATTTTTGATCTGGCTTACGGATTAATGGTTGCAAGTTTTTTGGTAGTTCTCCCTTGTATCCAAACCACTGGCAAAATAATTCAGGTTGTACATGAACACTCACCCAAGCAGTGGGTAACATTGGTGAATGTTCTAAACTTCCCCCTGGTGCTAAACCGCTACCAAAAAATCCATAAGTTCCAGCCTTTAAACCTGAAATCTCAAAAGTGTACTCAACCAAATGTTCTCTCTCAGAGGATCTTGTAATTATCTCATCATGCAATTGATACTTAGTGATATCTAAATCTAATCCTGTCCGTAAATTAATACACCGACTGTAACCGTTTCCCAATTTAACAGGATACTGATAAGTTACATCAAATTCATCAGCAGAATCAGGTGTGAGTTGATTCTCTTCACTTTCATAGATGAGTTCCCAGTAAGCGGATTGAGAGAGGGTAAGAGTCATAGGATGATTAGGTGCTGACAATTTTACTGTCAGCAACTGATAAGTTTAATAGAAATTATTATCAACTATTAAACCATAAATAGGGTTTGCTGAAAAAGTTAGGAATATGAATTAAATAAAGTGCAAAAGTAGGGTGTGTTACCGACAGCGTAACGCACCATTCCAGGTTAAATCAGAATTGCAGGTTATTAAATTTGCGTTCCTTATCATCTGCATTTCTAGCTATAGGACTCCTAAGAGGGTGTTTGAAAAGTCTAAATTCATACTCGCCCTGGCGACTAGAAGTCGCGGCTATACAGACAAAACCCACCTCCGTGGGTTTCAAACCCTTAATCTTTCCTTAGTCCACGCAGGTGGACTTGGCTTGTGTAGTAGCGTACCCTACGGGAAGCAAGCTACGCGGTAGCGTGCCTGAGGCATCTTTATAATCGCCGGAAACTTTTCAAACATCCTCTAAATGATTTCTAAATAAATCTAAGTATTGTAGGGTGGGCATTGCCCACCAAAACCCGCAGATTTTCGGCAATGTCCAACCTACGTGTATATTCAAAACTCAAATAGGAGTCCTATATTTATTAAGAACTCAATTGCTCTAAAATTGCTAAAACCTCACGTTCAAAGGCAACTTGGGCGCGATTAGTCTTACCACCAATATAGAGAATATCGCCCTTTTGTAAAGCCCATATTTGGGAATGGGAAAAATAACTCATTACCACACCCAACATCAACAAGGCAAAACCAAGATAAACAACAGGAATACCAGGATCAAATTTAATCTGTAAACCTGTGCTACCAACTACATCAAGAATCTTTAAATTAATCCCATTAACGGGGATAGAACTTCCCGCCCGAACAGTATTAATTAATTTGCCTTTAGCATCATAAATTAACACCATTCCTTGTAAATCTTTAGCCAGTAGAGATACACCTTCGCTTAAATCTGGTTTTGTTGGCACCCAAGTTCCCCAAATTCTCCCCCTACCTTGGGTATCTAATTGCGCCATTGGTAATTGAAAAATGGGACTATTATTAAACTTGATGCGAACCCCAGAAATTCCCCAATCAGTTTGATAAAAAACCACACCATGATAGCGTAGAGGCTGATTTACAAAAATCTTTTGATGATCAACTTCCTGTCCTTCTTGATCTAACACCGACATATCTGAATAAAACTGATCAATTCCCCCTTTAGGAGTGTAGTCAATCCAAAATCGATTAACTCGCACAGACCAATCTTTCAGAACATCTTGAGATGACCAAGGACCAGCATCAATAATATTTTTGACCTGAAATGTATCACCACTAGAAATCATTTCTTGAGCCATAAATCCGGTCATTGCCCCCCAAATTCCCCCTAAGAGAATCATGACAATGCCAATATGTACAATAATCGGTCCAATACGTCCAATTATGCCTTTACGGGCATAGAGAAGATCATCCTTTTCTTGAAATATTTTATAACTTTGCTTCTCTAAAATGGGCGTGAGTGACTGCAAAGAACCTGTATCTAGTTCTGCACTCAAAGCTAACTTATTAAATTGTTTGGGTTCTTCAAAATATTTCCAGCGTTGGGCAGCTTTTAGGGCTGGTAGTTGACGGGTAAAGGTACAAGCTGTTAAGCTAGTTCCAAATAAAACTAATAAACCTAAAAACCACCAAGTTCGATATACATGATCTAACCCAACTACTTGAATTACTTTCCAACTTAGAAAACCAAATAAAGCGGGATGTTCAGGATAGTTGGATTGGTAAAATGCAGGTGATTGACCTTGTTCTATGACAGTACCACTAACACTAAATAGGGCAATTACTAATAACAAAATAATTGCTAAACGTAAATCGGTTAATACGGGCAAAATTTCCCGTCGAAGAAATCGCCCTGGTATTAACCACCAATTTATATCTTTGGATGTTGTATTATCTAAAGTCATGCCTAGAAATTACCAATAGGAATACGAGAAAGTAAGGAAAAAACACCAAATCCTACTAATAATGCACCGCTAACTGGATTAATCCAACCAGACCAACGGCGTAATTCTAATAGTTTTTTAATTGAGGCGGTAAATGTACCTGCTAAAATTAAGGGTGTTACATATCCGGCTGTATAGGAAAGTAGTAAAACAGCGCCTAAAATTAAATCTTGTTTATTAGCAACCCAGCCTAATAAGGTGACTAAAACTGGTGTGCTACAGGGGGAAGCGACTAAACCAAAAGTTAAACCAATGGCGTAAGAACGGACTCCTGGTGATAAATCTGGAGAAATCCAATTAGTTTCTCCTAAAGAAGGAAATTGCAGGGGTAAGGCTTCTAACAAGTTTAACCCCATAATAATGGCGATAATGCTGACAATAATTGGTAAACCAATTCCGATTTGTCCGTAGACTTTTCCTACTAAACCTGCTATAATTCCCATCCCTGCTAAGGTGGTGGCTAATCCTAATGCAAACCAAGTTGATTGGGCTGCTGCTTGGAGACGGCTTTTTGCTTCGTAACCGCCGATATAGCCGATGGTAATGGGCAACATGGAGAGCATACAAGGGGTGAGGCTGGTTAGTAGGCCAGCAGCGAAAATAATGGCAATGCTGACGATGCTAAGGTGGGTGAGTTGGTTAGTTACAAGGCTGTTGGCGAATTGTTCGAGTTGGTAAAGTTGGGTTTGCAGAGTCTCTAGCATGGGTATGTTTGCCTGGAAAATCCTTACTCTGCTTGAATTTTAACTTATTTTTGGGTGAGAGCGATCGCTATTAACGTAAGTTGCTTTTTTAGTGGAACAAGGTGCGTAAGAAACTTAAAATTAGTGATTTTAGCCTAAATTATTCTGTCTGACGCACCCTACAGACTGAAAACCCCTGTAGAGACGTTCCATGTCGCTATTATTCCAACAACTACCCTACGTCTGCGGCCACCGCCAATTATAGCGATTCCATTCATAAATGGCTTGGATTTCATACTCAGCACCATTGTAAAAGCGGATTAAACAATTGGTACAGTGATCTATTTCTTCTACCTTAATCACCATGCAGGGAACCCATTCTTTCTGGCAGGGTCCATCATCTTGTACCCATTCCCAAAGACCATTAGAAACCTCTATGCGATCGCCCACACGAATCTTTACAAATTCTTCAAAATTACAATACTTATCAAAATGGTATGATTCAACCCGATTTAACCACTGTAAACCATACCTCTGACGGATAAATTGTACCTGTCCAGAATCTTGTTCTAATAACCAGTCGTTGAGTAATTGCACTTTCCAATTTGGTTCTACTACCTTGACAAACCGTAAAAACGCCTCTAACTCCTCTGGTGCAAGATCATCTAAGGGATTAGCCGCATCAGATACCTTAGAGGTAGAATTTCCCTGAATTTGATTGATTACTTGCAGTAAGATTTGTTTCTGCATTTCGGTGAGAGGACAACTAGCTACATCACAACTATTAAAGGCTGCTTGCAAAGCTGCTTGTATCTCATCAGTCGTCATAGGTTAATAGTAATTGAGAATTTATACTCTTCAATTATTACAAACCTGAAAATTAATTTCTTCTATACCTAACCTTAAAATTTAGGTTGTCCAGGGTGAAAATTTGCGTATACTTGATGATAAAGTTACGGTGTGTTTTATGCGGCAGCGATCGCTCACGCTCATCTTCATTTCTGGACTAATTGGCTTACTTTCCTGGGTTTTTACTCCCTTGGCTGTAGCTATAACCCAGATTCAACTCTCGGACATTTCCTATAAAGACTGTCCACCAGAACTAGCCCAAGGTACTGTTATTAGTAGCGGTTCGACTTTTGCTAATTGTTTTATTGTCACGGGTAAAGCCAACAACAGCACTTATAAAACAGTTTACGATGCCGATATTTTTGGGCGCATTTATGATGCCAATAATGACCCAATTTTGCAAAATCGTACCCGTCTCGGTTCTATCCCAGAAATACCCCCAGGGGTTAGTAATTTTGAATTGAGAATTTCTGTACCTGCAAATCAACCCACTCCGTTGAAGCTCAAGCAGTTTAAAGCTGCCGGGTTTAGCGGTAAAGTTCGCAGATAATTACAAAAAAAGGTAACAGGTAACAGGAAAAAAACATTATTTCTCTTTTTCCGCCTCCCCTGCTTCCCCTACTTTCCCTACTTCCCCTGCCCCCTGCCCCCTGCCCCCTGCCTTAAATAGGGAAAGATCCCCGACTTCTCAAAGAAATTGGGGATCTTGGTATGTCAGAGTTATTTAAAAGCTTGCAGACTATTTCCGATAAATTGAAGCAGTAGAATCGCTATCATAGGAGAGAAATCCATTCCCCCCAGTGGAGGAATAATTGAGCGAAAAAGATTGAGATAGGGGTCGGTAATTTGGCTTAAAGCTGCAAAGGGTTGGCTATACCAGTTAACTGTGGGAAACCAGGTCAATAATACCCTAGCGATTAGCAATAAGGTGTAAAGAGTAACGAAGGTGGCTAGTGTTGTAATTAGTAAGGTCATGGAAGGTTTGAGTTCCTGTTAATTGTTTAATGGGATTCTAAGATTAATTTTAATTGAACTGGTTGTATTGGCCTCTGTTTATTGTTGCTACTGCATCTAAAATACAACTGTTTAGGAGTCTTGAGAAAGGGAACGCTCACTACCAGCAGATGATTGTGAACTGCCATTGACATTTCCCAACTGGTTTCGCACATCATCAATTGTGGCATTCAATTGGGCAATTTTATCTTCAAGCGATCGCCGTGCCGTTTCCATTTCCATTCCCTCACTAGCAGAAGCTTTCATTTGTCGTCTTCTAGCGGCTTTTTTACCTTCTACAGAGTTATCAGTTACTTCTGTTTCTTCTTCCGTTAACATGGCATCCCGTCGGGAAACAATGGCTGCACCCAACACACCACCCACTAAGCTACCAACAACAGCCCCAAGGAAAAAACCACTAGCAAAACCATCTTGTTGACTCATATCTAATCCATCTCCCAAAAACCTGCAATTCCAGCTAAGTTCCAAAAGTGCGATCGCCCGCATCTCCCAAGCCCGGTACAATAAATCCAATCTCGTTTACAGTTTTGTCAATAGTCGCCGTGTAAACCGTTAAACCAGGGTAAGCAGCATTCAACTGACCTAATGCTGGTGGTGCTGCTACCACACAAACAATCCTAGTTAAAGCCGGATCAACACCCCTCTGTGTTAATTCTGCCATTGCCTTCATTATAGATCCTCCCGTTGCCAACATCGGATCAGTAATTAACACTCGTGTTTGGGGGTCAAATTTTTCTGGTAATTTATTCAAATAACAAGATGCTTCTAGGGTCTTTTCATCTCGCACCAAGCCCAAATGATAAATTGATGCCAAAGGCAACAAAGTTTGCGCTCCCTCTAATAAGCCTAA
Source organism: Cronbergia sp. UHCC 0137 (assembly GCF_034932285.1). NCBI lineage: Bacteria > Bacillati > Cyanobacteriota > Cyanophyceae > Nostocales > Nostocaceae > Cronbergia > Cronbergia sp. UHCC 0137. The sequence goes on along the minus strand of NZ_JAYGHC010000017.1, from coordinate 76,663 downwards.
CCCAGCCCGCAAAATCGGCACAACTGCCACTGGGATTTGGGTATCAATGACTGTCCCTTCACATATCTCTAATGGAGTCTGAACGGTGGTTTCTTGGGTGGGTAGCCAATCCCGTGCGGCTTCATAAGTCAGCCATCTCCCCAATTCAGTCATAGCCGAACGGAATAAAACCGAAGGTGTAGCCGCATCACGAGCTACTGCTAACCAGTGCTTGATTAACGGATGAGGTGGTACATAAACAAGCAATTTTTGCGTCATAGCCAGTAAGGAGCAGCAGTTGATTAATTTAAGGACTCAAACAAGATCATACTCCTTCCCGTCTCCCCGATCTGAAAAATTTACCAAAAACCAGATCACCTCACAGGGAAAAATGTCTATTGAAAAAATTATCAATTTATCCTTTCTAAAAAAATGGGTCGCCCGGGATTCGAACCCGGAACTAATCGGTTAAAAGCCGAGTACTCTACCGTTGAGTTAGCGACCCTTTCGCTGCGTTTTGCAACTTTCCCATTGTACACTCAAGAGCATGGGTTTTGTCAAGGGGTATTTAAAAAAAGTTTGCTGTCAAGCTGATAGATGTTGTACAACTTGCCCCTGGCGCTAACACAGTTAGGTTATCCCCTGTGTTGAAAGCGTTACGGGTGGCTGTCCAAGGTTCTAGACAGTAGAAATCTTTGCCTTTAACAGTCCAAAATACCAGCCAGGTAAACATATCATCATAATCGACGGTGAGTTTTAGCTTGCGGCTATTATCTACCACAGCAGCAGAACGACTGGTTAACCCACCAAAGGCAAAGTCAATTTCATCTTGATCAAAGTCAAATTTGCCATTAAACGAGTGAAATTCCTTGGTTTTATTATCTTGATACTGTCCAGAAGGAATTTCTACCTCTAGCTGATTTTTATCACCACAAAGAAAATAGGGATGGAAACCAGCCGAAAAGGGCATTGGTGTTGATGACAGGTTTTTATATTCTTGACGCACTACTAAGGTATTGCCTTGGAGTTCGTAAGTAAACGCCAGTTGAAAGTCAAAAGGATAAACTTCTTTTGTTTGGTCGTTGCTGTTAAGAACAATGGTGATACTAGCTTTTTCTTGATTAGCATCTAGAGTAGTTGCTTGCCAAGGTAACTCACGGGCAAAACCGTGTTGTTTGATAGTATACGGTTGTCCGTTGACGGTGTAAGTGTTATCTGGCAAATTGCCGCAAAGGGGAAATAAAATTGGATTTCCACCTCTGACGCTCAAATCAGGGTGGGTAAAGCGTTCACTGTCTAAATAAAATACTTCTTGCCCTTGGATACGCCAATGGGTAATAATTCCGCCCCTTTCTGGTACAACTTCCACTTGGGAATCGGTGGTGTTATCAGTAAGGATGTAGGTTTTATATTGTCGCTGTTCTTGGTTAATAGTAAACAAAGTTTTTTCCTGGGGATTGGGGATTGGGGATTGGGGATTGGGGATTGGGGATTGGTGATTGGTGATTGGATGATTTACATAATCATTAAATCCGTGTCATCCGTGTAATCCATTAAATCCGCGATCGTGATGGTGCGTCAGATGTTAAATTTCTCTTGATTGTTCATGAATTTTCGAGTCTGACGCACCCTACAGATTACTACAGATTACTACTACAAAACATTCTTACCAATTACCCATCACCAATCACCCATTATTCATCTTCTGCAAACACAAAGCGATATAATTCGCTGGGGTCTGGTTCGGGGCTGCTTTCGGCAAATTTTACTGCTTCGTCGATAATACCCTGAATCTTCTTCTCGATCGCTTTTAATTCTGCTTCGTCTGCTAGATTTTTTTCCAGCAAATAAGCAGCTAATTTTTTAATGGGGTCACGCGCAAACCAAAACTCTTTTTCTTCTTTGCTTCTGAGTTCATCTGGGTCTGCTAGAGAGTGACCACGGAAACGATAGGTCATAGCTTCGATTAGGGTGGGTCCTTCACCTGCACGAGCGCGGGCTACGGCTTCTTGTGCTACTTGCCGCACTGCTAAAATATCCATACCGTCTACTTCTACACCCACCATGTTAAACACGCTGGCTTTTTTGTAGATTTCTGGTTGGGATGTTGCCCGTTCGTGAGCCATACCAATTGCCCACTTATTATTTTCTACCACAAATAAAATTGGCAGTTTCCATAAGGCTGCCATATTCAATGTCTCGAAAAATTGGCCGTTGTTAGCTGCACCGTCACCAAAAAAACAAGCTGTTACTTGGTCGGCGTTTTTGTCTCCTAAGACTTCACGACGGTACTTGGTTTGAAAAGCTGCACCAGAAGCTACAGGAATACCTTCAGCGACGAAAGCATAACCACCAAGTAGGCGGTGTTCAGCAGAAAACATATGCATAGAACCACCGCGCCCTTTGCTGCAACCTGTGGCTTTACCAAATAGTTCTGCCATTACCTCTCTTGCTGGCACTCCGGCACTTAAAGCATGAACGTGGTCGCGGTAGGTGCTGGAAACGAAGTCTTCACCAGGTCGCATTGCTCCTTTGATGATGCCGCTAGAAACGGCTTCTTGTCCGTTGTACAGGTGGACAAATCCGAACATTTTGCCTCTGTAGTACATTTCGGCGCATTTATCTTCAAAGAAGCGCCCCAGTGTCATATCTTCGTATAATCCTAACCCTTCTTCTTTGGTAATTTGGACTGTGGCAACATCAAAGATGGGTAACGTGCGTTCTTGAGCCATTATTCTGAAGTATTCCTGTAGTATAAGTTAAGGTTAAAGTTTATTCAGTAGTGAGTAGTCACCCAAAATCATATTTTATTGTATGTTGCTCAAGGCAAAACTTAATTCCTAGAGTTTGTCTCTAGTAGACCTCTTGTATGGTAACAATCAAATGGCTGTTCTTCTGCATAGCTGTGAACAATTTAGAAAGAATACGGCAGGGGGCAGGGGGCAGGGAGCAGGGGGCAGGGAAGGGAGCAGGGAAGGGAGCAGGGAAGGGAGCAGGGAAGGGAGCAGGAGAAAAACTGGCTTTGTATAGGTTTCAATTTAAATTCTGTATCTTATTGATCTGCAAGCTGCTGTCAGGACATTCCTTGGTTTCTATAATAAGCCTAAGTGCTGACTTCTGACTCCTGACTCCTGACTTCTGACTCCTGACTCCTGACTCCTGACTCCTGACTCCTAGCCCTAATGAAAAGACTTTTTCATCAAACCCTATATAATTGTTATTCAAGTCTGATTATGATATATTTTTTTTCTGGTTATCAGGATTAGCTAGTGTTAGCGGTGTTTCTCTGACTACATACTTGGGAAAATCCAAGACAGAGAATATCTATTAGGATCATAAATAATGTAACGTCTTTAGCAATACCAAAAGAAGTCCTGACGTTTGGTTATGTTGGGGGTTAATATTACAGTATTGATGTTGCAGCAAATATACTAAGAATTAGGGCAAAAAGCTGATACTATTTTCAGCGATCGCTAAGGTAACGCTAATCAGCAATACCTGTGCTTAATTAGTCCAAGCCAAAAAAATAATGCTGAAAATTTGAACTGTCAAGTCTCAAAAAAGCATGAAAAAACCAGTGGCAATATACACTTGTAGTGTAAGTTTGACCGGATATGGTTATGGCACAGGCTAAAAAAGTAAAAGAAACATACCTGGTATTCTCTAGGTGAATTATGTCGATATCTACGAGATGCTACGCGAACACGGTGCAGGGGAAGTAGGCTGTGCGAATTCCGCTAGATTACTACCGAATTTTAGGATTACCGTTAGCGGCAAGTGATGAACAATTGCGACAGGCATACAGCGATCGCATTGTACAACTACCGCGACGTGAATATTCGATAGCAGCAATATCTTCTCGTAAACAACTTATAGAAGAAGCTTACGTGGTTTTATCAGACTCTAAACAACGCAGTACCTACGACCAACTTTATCTAGCTCATGCCTATGCTCCTGATAGAGCAGAAAACCAAACCGATAATAATCAGGAACAAGATGCCCAAGGTCTGAGCATCGAAATCACTGCTGATGAATTGATTGGTTCTATGTTAATTCTCCAAGAATTAGGAGAATATGAACTGGTTCTAAAACTCGGTCGTCCCTATTTAGTCAATAGAAATGCTGCCAGTAGCTCTAAAACAACCTATCATCCCACCAGTCAGGAATTATCAGAAAGTTCTGAACTACCAGATATTATCCTCACTGTCGCCCTAGCTTGTCTAGAACTAGGCCGGGAACAGTGGCAGCAAGGTCACTATGAAAATGCCGCTATATCCCTGGAAACTGGTGAACAATTACTATTACGGGAGCGTCTATTCCCCAATGTACAGGCAGAAATTACTTTGGATCTGTATAAATTACGTCCATATCGAATTTTAGAATTACTAGCATTACCTTTAGAAAAAACTGCTGAACGTCGCCAAGGACTGAAGTTATTACAGAATATTTTAGAAGACCGTGGCGGCATTGATGGTGCTAGAAATGATCAATCCGGTTTAAATATAGATGACTTTTTACGATTTATTCAGCAATTACGAAACCACCTAACAGTGACAGAACAGCACAAAATATTTGAAGTTGAAAGCAAGCGGCCTTCTGCGGTTGGTACATATTTAACTGTTTATGCTTTGATAGCCAGGGGTTTTACCCAACGCCAACCTGCTTTAATTCGTCAAGCCAAGCTGATGCTCATCCCTTTAGCCAAACGTCAAGATGTTCATCTAGAACAATCTTTGTGCGCTTTACTACTGGGGCAAACGGAAGAAGCAACTCGTGTTTTGGAACTCAGTCAGGAATATGAAGCTTTGGCGATTATTCGGGAAAAATCTAAAGATTCGCCAGATTTATTGCCAGGATTGTGTTTATACAGTGAACAATGGTTACAAAAAGAAGTATTTCCCCACTTTCGTGACTTGGCCAAACAGCAAGCTTCTTTAAAGGTTTATTTTGCTGACTCAAAGGTACAAGCTTATTTAGAGGCTTTACCAAATGATGCTCAAGCAACTAATGAATGGGCTGTAGTTAACCACCAATCTTTTCCTGAGCCACAAACTAACCATATCCCAGAGGTAGATCAGGAATCTGAGTATTCCCATTTTTCTTCATCTGCACCTGTATATGGTAGCGGTCAAGCACCAGAATTGTTTACACCACAGCCTCCTACACCAGCCCCTGAAGCGAAAAACGACCAAAAACACGTCAATAATGATGCTAGGGTATCACCACCAGTTCCCCCTCATGGCAAGCGACGCAAGCGGCGTAAATTGCCGGATAGAGGGCATGGTCAGCCTATTTTCGCTAATACCCTAGAAGCAAAAACCAGATTAGTTTGGACTGTGTTTGCTTCTTTAGTTGGTTTATTAGTGTTTGGCCTGTTGGTTTCCACAACTTTCGGGTTGGTCAAGAACCTCCTGTTCCCTAGAGTATCTGTGCTGGGAGTACCATTAGCTATAGAACTAAATCAACCACCTGTAGTTATTCCTGATCCTACTACTCAAGAGCGATCGCTAGAAGGTCCACTGACAAATGATACAGCAGAACAAGTCATCCAAAATTGGCTATCTACAAAAGCCGCAGCTTTGGGACCAAATCATGAAATAGGTAATTTGGATCAGATTTTAACAGGTTCAGCTTTATCTCAATGGCGACTAATTATTCAGCAGGATATAGCAGACAACCGTTATCGTCGGTACGTCCATAACTTGAAGGTGGAACTTGTCAATAATGTGGGAATTAGTCAAAATCATGCTGTAGTTGAAGCTCAAGTTAACGAAGTGACCGATTTCTATGAATCAAGCCAGAAGAAAACCTCTACCCAGGAAAATTTACTTGTTAGGTATAATCTAATTCGTACAAAAGATGGGTGGAGGATTCATAATATGTCAGTTGTTAATAATAGGTAATGGGTAATGGGTAATGGGT
>NZ_JAYGHC010000017.1:69361-70677 GCF_034932285.1 Cronbergia sp. UHCC 0137 | reverse complement strand
CCTCCCCTGCCCTGACAGGTGTAAGTATTTTACAAAAGCCGTTGAAATGGTGTTTTTCCGTTGGTTGAAAACTCAACTTTTTCACTCTAGTTTGTCACTCAAGAACGTAATCTGGTGCTTTGACCCAGGGGTAAAATTTTGTTTGAGAGTGTCAAATCACACCCAAATTAAAAACCTATCCTTGTCAGGAGCAGGAGTCAGGAGTCAAAATTAGAAGCGGATATATGACATTTAAAATATAAAAACCAAGAAATTGTCTAGCTCAAAAATCTATGAAAATAGCTGATTTAATTAACCGGTTTACAGTTTATGCTAATCCCAGTTGGTGTGAAAAGTGGGATAATTGCGGTTGGCAAATTGAACCGGGTGTGTTAAATGAAGATGCGCGAGTGTTGGTGTGTTTGACTCCTACTTTAGCGGTGATGGAAGAAGCTATTACTCTCCATGCTAATCTAATTTTTGCCCACCATCCCCTAATTTTCTATCCTGTCAAATCTCTACAGACTGGAGAACCATTGACGGAAATGGTACGTTTAGCTTTTACTCATAAAATCGGCATCTACAGCGCCCATACTAATTTTGATCAAGTAGAAGATGGGACAGCAGATGTTTTGGCGCAAATTCTAGAATTAACAGATGTATCACCCATTGTCCCGACTCAACAAGGTTTAGGTTATGGAAGGGTGGGAAATCTCAAACCAGCTTTGACGTTACAAAATTTACTCGCAACTATTCAAACTCGACTAAATCCCCCCAAACTGATTTTTTCCCCCACGGACAATTTACAACAGGAAATTTCACGGGTAGCAGTTTTAGGCGGTTCTGGTGCGGGTTATATTTCTGAAGTGGTGAAAACAGGCGCTCAAGTTTACCTAACTTCTGATTGTAAGTTCCATCAGTTCCAAGAAAGTCGCGATCGCCATCTAATTTTAATTGATGCTGGCCATTATGCCACTGAACGCCCCGCGTGCGATCGCCTAGTACAAAAGTTTCAATCTCTGAATTTAAATTGGGTACAACTCAGCCAACAAGATGAAGATTTCCGCCAGTTTTTACCTTAATACTTCCCACGGCATACTTTGATTTTATAATTGTGACTCAGATCACAAAATTACATTATTAAAATCACAATCAATTACTGTTTCATATCAACATAGTTCAAGCAGAAGTAGTGGAGACTGGCAGTGATTAATCATATCCTATGTCCTATCTGCCATGATTCGTACACTTATTGAATCTGCTTTTCAAACTGGATGTCTGAGTGTTGAATCAGAAGGCTTGCTGCATCAAGTTCTGGCGACTAAATGTTATCAACT